>JAFSWW010000093.1 GCA_017444345.1 Synergistaceae bacterium
GTTTTTAAAGAATAAATATAATATGTGATATAGTAATCGCAATAAAAAATTTTTTCAGGGGGAGACTCGTTATTTAATGGCATTAATAATTATTCTCGCAGTGTTAATAATTTTCTCGTGTGTAAGGACTTCTCACGCATGTATGACTATTTTAGTCGGCCGTAAAGCATCAGAGTCCGGAAGTGTTTTAGTCGCTCATAATGAAGACGCGCCCGGACGTTATACAATGCAGACTCATTTAGTAAAAAAGTTGCGAAGACACCCGGGAACTACTATAAAATTTGAACCTGACACGGCAGAACTTGAATTAAACACTACTCGCACGAGTCTTTTATGGTCAGAGGCAAAAAATTATAATCCAGTCAGTCCCGGCCCTTCATTCTGTGATTTATACGTTAATGGCTATGGAGTCGTAATCTGCTCAAATAACTGCGCTGACTCAAAAGAAGACAACCCCGAATTATTGGACGGCGGAATTGCTTACGGATTAAGGCGTTTAGTGGCAGAGAAGGCAGCGAGCGCGAGGGACGCACTAAATATAGCATGTGATTTAGTAAATAAATACGGTTATGCTTCAAGCGGGAGATCTTATGCATTTGCAGACTGCGACGAAATTTTTGTAATGCAGATAGTTCACGGTAAACACTACGCGATTCAACGAGTCCCCGATGACGAGTGCGCAGTAATTCCGAATCACTACACTATTCATGAATGTGATCACAAAGCGCGCGGATATAATGAACTTGTGAATTATGCCATAAAACGGGGCTGGTATGACCCTGAAAATATATTCGATTTCGCAAAAGTCTATCAAAGCAAAGAAACTTACGGCCTCGCAAAAAATACTCATAGACACGTAAGAGCATTTGAAATCTTGTTAGATATAGATTTGAGCGAATTATTAAATCAAGAGTGGGAGCCGCTGCCGTTTTCTATAAAGCCAGCTCATAAAGTAAGTATTGCAGCACTCAAGAAAATTTTACGCACTCACTATGAAGGTACCAGCTCGAATAAAGCAGACGGGAACACACCGCATTTTGACTCGCCTTTGACAGTATGCAATATTGACACGCTTGAAAGCACTATAGCAGAGATTCGCCGGCGACCTGAAAGAATAATTTTGCGTAAAGCACTGGGCCGGCCTTGTTTTGCTCCGTATGTGCCATTTTATTGCGGGATTAATACGATTCCTGAAGGCTACGAAGATATTGACTCAGAGAGGGCATTAACTGAACATTTTGCGGCGAAACCTGAAGATTTAGATTACAAGAATAATGCGTGGTTCAATAATCAAGAAATTCAAGCGGCCTGCGATTTGCTGTATAACGAGAAAAGCGAATTAGTACACAAAAAAATTGCTGATTTAGAGTCAGAAATCGAGAATAAATTAAAAGATTTAGACTCGCAAATAGAATTACGAATCAAGACGAATCCATATATAGCCGGTGCAATGATAGAAGGAGCAGTAATGTCATGGGCAGAAGACGCTAAAAATTTCGTTAATGCATTAAAATCTGAACTCGGAATAATTTACGCTCAAGCAAATAAAAATATAATTCCCGGAGAATCTTTCAGTGTCAGAATTCCCAGTAATAAATTAGATCTCGATATTTCACAGTGTAAGTGCGGAGTCTCATATTTGCCCGTTCAAAAATGGTCTGATTGTGTGAGCATTAACAAGAGTGAAAAATTTTTAGAACTTGAATTCACCCCGTCCGAATGTATTAATGACGCTGTGCCTTGCTTTACGGATTTATATTTGCTGTTAATCGAGAAAGACGGAACTAAACACGCTGGAACAGTAAAAATCAGGATTCAGGAGGTCAAATAATTATGCCCGGAAAGAAAAAATTTAATATTACACCTGCTGACTTGAAAGCACTCGGCCCGAAAAAAAGTATTATTCTCATAATAATTCTTGCTTTAATATGGCTCTTCAACGGGGATATTTCGGAAATCTTTAATCACTCAAGCAATAATAACGGGAATAATATAGAAATCGAGTCAAAATCTGAATCCGATATTATTTCAGGAACAGTAAAAAGAGTCATAGACGGCGACACTCTAGTTATAAGCATAAACAATCAAGACAGACGAGTCCGAATGCTGGGAGTCGATACCCCCGAAACAGTTCACCCGAAAAAAGGAGTCCAGCACTATGGACGTGAAGCAAGCAACTTCACAAAGCAATCTTTAACGGGGCGGCGTGTATGGCTTGAGTATGACTCTTCACCTTTAGACAGATACGAGCGTCATTTGGCTTATATATGGCTTGAGAGACCTTCACAAATAAATGAGTCCTCAATACGGCGCGAAATGTTCAACGCGAGATTATTATTAGAAGGTTACGCAAGAGTCATGATAATAAAGCCTAATAAACGCTATGAAGATTTATTCAAAAAATTTCAGAATGAGGCGCAGAACTCAAGACGGGGACTCTGGGCAAATTAATATATATTATATATAAAGAAGGGAATTATACTTAAAAAATTATGAAATTATTTAGTGATTCATATATAACATGGCGGGCAGGGTTTGCAATATACCGCTCGTTATTCAGCACATTTTTTAATTTGGGAGGCTTAAATCTCCTGAAACGAAAATATAAAGGCGACATTTCCGAGAGACTCGGCCAAGTTGAGAACGTCCCGCAAAAATCTATATGGGTTCATGCTGTATCAGTCGGAGAAGTTCAATCAGCGAGTTCACTAATCCGCCGAATCAAGAATAAGAATCCCCGCCCCTGCATTCTCTCAACAGTAACAGAAACAGGCCGCGACATGGCAATAAAACTTTTAGACGGTATAGTTGACAGGATAATTTACAGCCCGTTTGACGCAAAAAAATGTGTCTCTCAAGCATTAAATAATATAAATCCCTGCGCTTATATCACAATGGAGACAGAATTATGGCCGGAAATGCTTTATCAGGTAAAATCACGAAATATTCCCGCTTTCTTAGCAAATGGCCGCTTATCAGAAAAAAGTTTTGCGAGACTCAAGCGCACAAAATACTTCTGGCAGGGATTGCTTGAATGCTTAAATAAATTAATGGTCAGATTCGACGACGATAAACGCAAATTCTTAGAACTCGGAGTCCCTGAAGATAAAATTATTGTAACTGGAGACTGCAAAGTTGACTCGTTACTTGATAGGAGAAAATCAGCAGCTCCCGAAAAATGGCGGTGGCTCAAAAAAAGCCCTGACTCCCCGTTATTTACGGCTGGGAGCACTCATCAGGGTGAAGACGATGTAGTAATCTCGGCGTTTAGAATCCTGCGCAAAAAATTTCCTGATTCAAGACTCGCTATTGTCCCCCGCCATCCTGAACGCGCATTAATGACGGTTGCTTCTGTTTTGCCGTATAGCGATCTTAAGGCCGAATTACTTTCACGAATTGACCGCGATAATAATAATTATGACGTAATAGTTGTAGACAAAATCGGCATATTATTTGATTTATACGCAGCTTCTGACTCTGTATTTATAGGCGGGAGTCTAGTCAACAAGGGCGGACAAAATCCGTTTGAGCCGGCATTACTGGGACTTCCTGCGATACACGGGCCTAGCATGTCAGATTTTCCTGACACTGAAAGAATGGACTCAATGGGAGCGGCTATATGCGTGCATAATGATTTAGAACTTGCGAGAACATGGGAAGAGTCAATTAATCCCGAATTCGTGAAGAAATCTCTAAAGAATTGCGCGGACTACTTCAAGACATTAGGGGGCGCAGCAGAAAAAACTTGGCAGGAAATTGAATCTAAAATATAAACTTGACAGAATTAACGCTCAAGATTAAAATATTTCCCGTGTTCGACAGAAAGCCGGGCGGATAGTTCAGCGGTAGAACACCTGCTTTACACGCAGGGGGTCGTAGGTTCGAACCCTGCTTCGCCCACCAGAGATTTATAATAACGCGGGGTCGTAGCTCAGTCGGTTTAGAGTGTCGGCCTGTCACGCCGAAGGTCGCGAGTTCAAGTCTCGTCGGCCCCGCCATAAAGTATAAGTCTTGAGAAATCGGGCGGGATAGCTCAGTTGGTAGAGCAACGGACTGAAAATCCGTGTGTCCCCGGTTCAATTCTGGGTCCCGCCACCAGTAAGAATAAAGAATATAACAATCATA
>JAFSWW010000094.1 GCA_017444345.1 Synergistaceae bacterium
AGAATAGGAGAAAAGCAAAAACAGTGATAATTTTATTGTAACAAGAAAATTTTTTAACAGGGGGAATTATAAAAATGTTCGTCAAAATAGTATGCACAATCGGGCCGGCCTCAGAAAATTATGACACTCTTAAAACTATGGCCGAGTCTGGTATGAATGTAGCAAGATTAAATTTTTCTCACGGTGATTATTCAGGTCATGAGAAAAAGTTAAAGCTAATCAGAAAAGTTGAACGCGCAGTAAAGAAACCTATAGCCGCATTACTTGACACTAAGGGGCCGGAAATTCGCACGGGAATAATGCAGGGCGGAGAAGTCATGCTAAATCAGGGCGCGAAAATTATTTTATGTGCCTGTGATGAGCCTTTTGAGGGGACTCAAGATAAAATTTTCGTGAACTATAAATTATTGCCTCAAGAAGTCAAGCCCGGACAAAATATTTTTATCGATGACGGAACTCTAAATCTTGAAGTAGAAAGCATTAACGGTGATGAAGTTACTTGTAAAATCATAGTGGGAGGTTTACTGCGCAACACTAAAGGAATTAATTTACCCGGAGCAGATCTCACTATGCCGGCATTATCTGACAAAGATAAACAAGATATAACATGGGGGATTCAACACGGCATGGAATATCTTGCAGTCTCATTTGTCAAGAATCGCAGTGATATTATAGAAGTCAGGCGGCTGATTCAATCGCTCGGCGGGAACATGAAAATTTTAGCTAAAATCGAAACAAGTCAGGCCGTGCAGAATATTGAAGAAATTGTTGACGTTGTTGACGGCGTTATGGTAGCTCGCGGAGATTTAGGGGTTGAGATTCCGACTGAAGATGTGCCTTTAGTTCAGAAAAAAATTATAGAAATGTGCAGAGTCAGGGGCAAAGTCGTAATTGTTGCGACTCAAATGCTTGACTCAATGATTCGCAATCCCAGACCGACAAGAGCAGAGGCCAGCGACGTAGCAAATGCTGTATTAGACGGAACTGACGCGGTTATGTTATCAGGTGAGACAGCGAGCGGAAATTATCCCGTTCAGGCAGTAAAGACTATGCGCAAAATCTTAGACCGTGCCGAGAAAGAAATAAATCTCTGGGGCAATCACAAGAATAACGAGCAGAACCCGATCGAGCTTGAAGGAATCCCCGTCCCCGATGCTGTATCAGGTGCCGCCGTCTTAATAGCCCGTCAAATAAAAGCTCCTGCAATAATTTCTTTGAGTCGTTCAGGTCTCACAGCTAGAATGATAAGCAAACACCGCCCTGAATGTCCTATTTTAGGAGTTACTCCCAGTCAGCAGACTTGGCGCGAGCTTTCTTTATGGTGGGGCGTTCAACCTGTCAGGCTTTCTGAAATGTCAGATATTAACGTTGCAGCCCGCGAAGCAATTACTACGTGTGTGAATAAAGGCCTGTTACCTGAGGGCGAACTTGTTGTAATTACTGCAGGTGTACCAGTCGGGCGCGCAGGATCTACAAATCTCGTTGAAGTCCTGACAACTGGGAATATTTTATTATCAGGGACTCCCCTTTCACATAAAAACGCAGTCGGTAAAGTTTGCATTGCTAGGACTCCTCAAGAGGCTATAGAGAAAGTTACTCCCGGTTGTATATTAGTCGTCCGGCAATTGAATGAAGATTATCGCCCAGTTCTTGACAAGGTCGGAGCAGTATTATTTGAAAGCGGGTTATTATTCAGTGAGGGGAATTCGCTGGCAATTGATTATAATCTGCCTTGTATTGTCGGAGTCGCCGATGCATTCTCGACTTTGATGGACGATGATATTATTTCAGTTGACGGCACAAGGGGCTTAATTTATCGCGGAGTTGTAAGACTCGTTATTTAGTGAAAATATAATAATAAAATGTGGGCTAATATAAGAAGTGCTATAGACATTGCGATAGTGTCATTCATAATTTATCGCATTCTCGTTTTACTGGTAAACACGCGGGCCATTCAGCTTGTGAAGGGATTATTTATTCTGATTATGCTTTCATTGCTGGCCGGAGTGTTAAGATTCAGGCTTTTATCGTGGTTTCTCGGTCATACTTTATGGGCGTTGAGTTTTGCGATTCCCATAGTGTTTCACCCTGAATTACGCAAAATTTTAGAAGAGTTAGGCAAGGGCAGATGGCAATTTTTCAATAATAATAATAGGCTCTCAATCGATGACGCAGAAGAGAGAGTCAGGCAGTTATCGGGCGCATTAAGTTATCTCAAGGCTCATAAAATCGGCGCGTTAATTGTCATGAAGCAAAATGACGAGTTAAAAGAATATACAGAGACAGCTATACATTTAGACGCTCGAATAACTCAAGAATTATTAATCTCCATTTTCTGGATAAATAATCCCCTTCATGACGGCGCAGTAGTTCTTGACAAGTTTAATATTATAGCCGGGGGCTGTTATCTGCCTCTTGCTGATGTTCCCGAAATATCTCGCTGGTACGGCACAAGACACCGGGCGGGCTTGGGACTCTCTGAAGTCTCGGACGCTATGGTCTTCATAGTCAGTGAAGAACGCGGGGAGATTTCACTAGCAAATAAAGGCAAACTCTCTAAAGACTTGAAAGATTTTCAGGTGGAAAAATTATTGCGGCATTACTTCATGGGAGATCAGAAAGGTGAAAAATTTTCACTCTTAGACTCGTTTGTAAAAATATTCTGGTCTAATCCTTCAGGAGGCACTGATAACGGGAGGTTAGTACATTGAGAAGAGGCTTTGATCTTGATAGTTTTTTGTCGTCGTCTGTTGTCTTATGGGCAATTGCTATAATAAGCTCCCTGATGATGTGGGTTTATGTAACTGGACTCGATGAAAGCTCATACATAACGCGCAAATTTTCCTGTGAACTCGAATATCGCGGGATTGATCCTCAGGCAATTTTACGCAAAAGAATATCGGAAATTGATATAGAAGTCAGAGGCCCCGAACATGAAATCATGAATTTAAATTATGATCTCGTTCACGCTTATATCGACGCAAGAAATTTATTACCCGGCAAACGCTATGAAGTAAGCATACACGTTGAATTACCCAGCAATATAGATTTAGTATCGTTTACTCCCTCGCAGGCCGTATTAGATTTAGCTAGACAAGTAACCCGCTTAATGAACGTTGAGACAATTCTGCCGCAGAATATTCCCGATGGTCATTATATAGAAGGTGTAGAAATAATTCCCAAAGAAGTAGCTATCAGGGGCGCAGAAGATGATATTGCAAAAGTCGGAAGTGTCCGGGTTACTCCCACTGTTGAAGAGCTTCAAAAAGGGAACGAGTTATTAATGCCGGTGAAATTCTCACAGTCTGAGCCGTTCGATGGCAATGTTACAATTGAGCCTGCCCAAGTTCGTTTCAGGGGGAATTTAGCGAGCGGCCAGCCAAGAAAGAGAGTCCCTGTTAATGCGCGTTTAACTGGCTATCTTGATAAGGATTTCGAGATCCGCGCGGTAGTTCTTGACCCTTCAGAAGTATTAATAGAAGGCCCTAGTTCAGAACTCGCAAAAGTTGACGCTGTTGACACTGAAGTAATGGATATTTCTTTGCTTGCAAATGATCAGACTATAGTCGCACCCTTAAGAGAGCCGGAAATTTCGGGAGTCCATCTTGCAAGTAATTCGGGAGTCCGCGTGAGTCTTTCACTGGGAGAAGTAAGAGCAGAAAAAATGTTCGCAAATATTCCCGTTGAGATTCGTTCAGGGGACAGAAAATATTCATGCAACCCCTCAAATGTCGCTGTAACTCTTGAGGGCAGGCCGTCATTAATCGCGAAAATCACTCCGGAGGCCTTGAAGCTGCGCGCTTATGTCGACGTGTCAAATGTTTTCATGAGTCCTATTACTTTGCCGGTTAAAGCTGAATTTTTATCGGATGATGCTAGATTTAGAATTAGCTTGATTGAGCCTTCAAATGTTACTGTTAATGAAGTCGAATAAAGGAGTGATTTTATATGCGTAAAATTTTCGTGTTGATTATATTTCTCTTAACGTTCTCAAGTCCGGCTGTGAATGCTGCTGACTATGACCCGTTAAATACTGTATGCGCGTTAAATCTCGCAATAGTTTCTGTTAATAGAATTTTAGCGGCTCATGACAGAATCACCCTCGAACATGAATATAATAGAATCATCAACCGTCTAGCAATAGGCAATATCGAGGGCGACCCTGAAATGACGGCGTTATATTCTGATTTAATGAATTTCATAACGGGAAAAACTATCAGTGCTCAGGAGAAAAAAAGACTCTCGGAGATCTCGCGCCTTCAGGAGCAGGAAGCATATTATCGGGCAATGTCTAAAGGTTTTGCAAATGTCCGGGCTCCTGAGCAAGAAAATTTTTTAGGCTGGCTGGCGGGGCTTGCTGTCTCGTTAGCAAGTTCAACAGGAACAGGCTATTATGACTATCAGGCAGCAAAGGAGCAGTTAAAGCGCGAATTTAACACGGAATCATGGGAGCTGACAAAACAAGAAATTCAAGAGTGTAATAAACTTCAAGTCAGATTGCTTAATTCGTCGTGGCGTTTAATGAGTCAATACAAAATCCCGAATGAATACAGGCTGACTCAAGAAAACGTGCGGGAATTCCTGAACATCATGGACGAGAAGGACTCTTTAAAGCGTCTTGGCCGGTTGAAATTCATAGAACGTAAATTTAAAGTGTATCCGCCTTACTGGTATTTCAGGGCAAATTCTGCGCTGGAGTCAGGCAATGAGTCAGAATGCAGCGAGTCCTACAAAAAATTTAATGAAGTCTGGCGGCCAGTCCTGAATTATGACCCGTATAAACTCTAAGCTGTTAAATACGAAATTTGCCAGTTCGCAAAATATGAGTCTCTCTCAAGTGAAAATATCAGCAAAATTAAATCTTTAATTGAAATAGTCAGAGATTACACATTGCCCGATGACTGGGAGAGCAATATTTTTACAGGAACATTTTATTATGCGCTGGGCGATAAGGACGAGGCCATAAATTGCATTGAGTACGGGAATATAGCGTCAGGCCTTGAGAAAGATATTAGCGGAGTAATGCTAGCTCAAATGAAGTCGGGAAAATTCAGCGCGGATAATGTTGCAAGTGAGCTAAAATTTTTATTCAATAAGAGAGAATTTGCAGCACTCAAGACTATTGAAGAGATAAAAGCAGCTGCCGAACGCGGGAATACTGACGCGCAAAATAGATTAGGTTACATGTATTTTTTAGGCGAGGGCGGATTTGCCTAAAGACGATACGCAAGCTGTTTATTGGTATCGCAAAGCTGCTGAAGGCGGGAATACTTACGCGCAAAATAATTTAGGTTACATGTACGAATACGGCAGGGGCGGATTGCCTAAAGATGATATGCAAGCTGTTTATTGGTGGCGCAAAGCTGCTGAAGGCGGGGATCCTATAGCGCAATATTGTTTAGGTTACATGTACGAATACGGCAAGGGCGTGAAGAGAGACTTAAACGAGGCTCGCAAATGGTACGAACTCACTGCTAAAAAGGGACACAAATCCGCAGAAGAAGCCCTTGAACGCTTGAATAATAAATAATAATAATTATCATAAGGAGAGAATCAAACTTGCGAAAACTTTTCGGAACTGACGGAGTCCGTGACGTGGCAAATTCCGGCAAAATGACGAGCGAGACAGCTTTAAAACTTGGCCGGGCATTTATTAAGTTCTCACGCGGGAAAAAATTTTTAATTGGCCGTGATACCCGCTTGAGCTGTCAAATGTTGGAAGGCGCGCTATTTTCCGGCATGAGTTCAGAGGGCGCAGAAGTCTATTTAACGGGAGTAATTCCCACGCCGGGACTCAGTTATGCAATCAAAGAATTACAAGCAAACGGGGGAGCTGTAATAAGTGCCTCGCATAATCCCGCAGAATATAACGGCATAAAATTTTTAGGTTCAGACGGCTGCAAACTCTCGGACGAGTCAGAAGAGGCAATCGAGAATTTATTAAACGAGTCACCCAGCACGAGTCATGAAATAGGCCGGATTCATGAGGCAAAATATCTCGTGAATTCATATACAAGTCATATAGCAAAATTTTTGAAGCCTGAAGCAGCAATTAATAATATCGTATTCGACTGTGCAAACGGAGCGAGTGCTGAGACAGTGCCGGAACTGGTGAAAATCTGCGGACTTGACTCTGATATAATTTCACGTGATTATGACGGCTTGAATATTAATAAATCCTGCGGAGTCATGCACATGGAAAATTTAACAAGTTATGTTATAGCGCATAAAAAATTTATGGGATTTGCTTTTGACGGCGATGCAGATAGAGTATTAATCTGCGACTCACAAGGCAGAATTATTGACGGCGATATAATTTTATGGGTTCTTGCCCGCTGGCTTAAGTGTGAAAGCGTAGTAGTTACTGTTATGAGTAATCTTGCACTCGAAAATCATTTATTACGCGAGAATATAAAAACTTATCGCTGCCCTGTAGGAGATAGATACGTACTCGAGAAAATGCGCGAAACAGGCTCAAAACTCGGCGGGGAACAGTCAGGCCATATTATAGCGAGCGACTTTACAAGCACCGGCGACGGTTTATGTACTGCGATGTTATTCTTGAATGCTGTTAAAGATTTAGGCGAAAATGTTAATACTTTGATTGACAGGTTCGGACGTTATCCGCAAAAATTAGTTAATTTGACTTTGACACGCCCGCGCAATGAAGTTAATATGGACGCTATAAATTTAATAGTAAATAAATATCAAGGCAAATTTACATCAGGCCGTATATTTGTCAGGACTTCAGGGACAGAGCCGCTATTAAGAATATTAGTTGAAGCTCCGGAAAAAAATTTAGTTGAAGAAGTCTCGAATGTATTAGAGTCCGAAATGCTGAAATTTGCTTAAAGAATAATAAAGATAATAATAGCTTCTGCAATATAGCGGGAGTTATTTTTTTGCGTGAATCTCTGTGATAATGATAAAATATTTTCAGGAGAGGCGTTCCACGATACAAGACACGTATTAGGAACGAGGCTCACCGAGGGGTACTCCTCGCAGTCTTATTAGCTGAGAGGAGGTGATAGCGTGAAAAGTATAATAAAGCTCGTAAAAGTCATTACTGAACTAGTACGAGCACTAACGGATTTAATCCGTACACTTAAGCGTTAATTGTCTTCACTTTCGGGCTTGTTGCCGTTGTGGGGATGTCAGAAACCCCGCTCCGGTCAGCCTGATTTATTAAGATAATGTCCGAAACCTCTCCCGGACGACTTAATTAAATTATACACCATTCAAAAAATTTTATTTTCGCGATTTCAATATTATGATGATAAAATATTTCTCGGAGAGGCGTTCTAGCTTTATCGGAACGAGGCTCGCCAGGGGACACTTCCTGCAAGCCTATATTGGCCGAAAGGAGGTGAAAGCCAGTGAAGGATTTTCTCGACAGAATGATAGAACTGCTACAGTACATTTCTGTTGCTGCAACAGTCCTTGAAATTCTTTTAAGGGTGATTCGACACTGTTTCACCCATTAAGGTATGATCTTTGTTTGTTGTAATGAAGGCTTACTGAGGTGGGGTCTCCTCCCCGCTTCGGCCCGCCTTTGCAGTTCATTCGGTGCGACCTCTTCCGCGTCGAATTGATATAATTATACACCATTCACATATATAATAATTACAGGGAGAAATATATTTATTATGATTTCGTCAAAACATTTTGTATTACATTCAAATTGGCCGCCTTCAGGAGATCAGCCCGAAGCTATTGACTCACTGACTCAAAGCATAATCGCCGGGAATAAATTTCAGACTTTAATGGGAGTTACAGGCAGCGGCAAAACTTTCACGATCGCAAATGTAATAGCAAATTTAAATCGTCCTGCGCTCGTATTAGCTCATAATAAGACTTTGGCAGCTCAATTATACAGCGAGTTTAAAAATTTCTTCCCGGAAAATGCCGTGCGTTATTTCGTGAGCTATTATGATTATTACCAGCCTGAAGCCTATATTCCTTCAAGTGATACTTACATAGAGAAAGATGCGTCAGTTAATGACAGAATAGAGCGATTAAGACTCTCGGCTACTAAGGCACTTATTGAAAGAAGGGACGTTATAATTGTCGCAAGTGTTTCATGTATTTACGGGCTTGGACTGCGAGAAAATTACGAGAACGCTATAATTTCATTTAGAGTAAATGACAGAATAGATCAGCGCGATTTCCTTTCTGACCTCGTCAAAAATTATTATGAACGCAGCGACTACACTCCAGAGCCCGGCAAATTCAGAGTCAGGGGCGACACTGTAGAGATATTCCCCGCCTATGAAGATGAGTCATGTATTCGCGTAACTTTCTTTGATGACGAAATAGAACGCATTGATTTAACTCAGCCATTGACCGGCCATATAATAGAAAGCGTAAAGGAAGCCTCGATATTTCCTGCGCAGCATTATGTAACTGAATCTGACTCGATTAATAAATCAATCCCCCTAATAAAAGCTGAATTATCAAAAATTGAAGAAAATTTTATCTCACAGGGCAAATTAATCGAAGCTCAACGAATCAAAATGAGGACTCTATATGATCTCGAAATGTTACAGGAGGCCGGCTACTGTTCAGGAATCGAAAATTATTCGGTCTATCTTGATGGACGCAAGAAAGGAGACCCGCCGGGGACTTTGATAGATTTCTTCCCAAGTGATTTTATTATGATAGTTGATGAGTCACATATAACTTTGCCGCAGGTTAACGGCATGTCAAACGGGGACAGCGCGCGGAAAAAATCTCTTGTAGAAAACGGTTTCAGGCTCCCTTCATGCTTAGATAACAGGCCTCTCAAGTGGCACGAGTTCGAATCACGAATCAATCAGGCAATTTTTGTGTCAGCTACTCCGGGCGATTATGAGTTAAAAGAGTCTTCTAAAATTGTCGAGCAGTTAATCAGACCCACCGGAATCCCTGACCCTGAAGTCGAAATTTTACCCGCAAAAACTCAAATTGATGACTTAATAGATAAATTACGAGACAGCGTTAATAAACATGAGCGCGCTTTAGTTCTCACTCTCACAAAAAAATCTTCTGAAGACTTAGCGGACTATTTAAGCGAATTAAAATTTAGAGTCAAATATATTCATTCTGAGTTAAATACTTTTGAGCGGGCCGAATTAATACGGGATTTGCGGGCAGGACAAATTGATGTCTTAGTCGGAATTAATTTACTGCGCGAGGGAATGGATCTCCCTGAAGTTACACTTGTTGCAATTCTTGACGCTGATAGAGAGGGCTATTTGCGCTCATATAGATCACTGATTCAAATTATGGGACGTGCAGCGCGAAATATTGGCAGCAAGATAATTTTATACGCCGATATAATAACAGAAAGCATTAACAAGGCAGTAAACGAGACTAAACGCAGGCGTGAACGACAAATAGAATTCAACAAAGCAAATAATATAACGCCTAAGAGTATCACAAAAGATATAGCCGACTTATTGCCTCCGGAATTAATCACAGCATATGAATCAAGTAAATCAGGCATAAAAGAGTCAGGCACTCACAAGAAATCAGCAAATAAATTAACTCTCAAGGAACTAGAACGCGCAATGTGGGAAGCTGTAGAAAAATTAGACTTTGAACGGGCGGCTGTGATTCGTGATACTATTAATGAAATCAAAAAGGGGGAATAATTTATTAATGCTTCTGAGATTATATTTACAATTTCTCAAATTCGGCTGTTTCACGTTCGGCGGGGGCTGGAGCATTGTCGCACAAATGAATGAAATCTACGTAAAGCGCGAAAAAATTTTGACTCCTGAAGAATTGCTTGATATAACGAGCATAGGCCGCAGCTTACCGGGCACAATGATAGGAAATATCGCGATGTTTTTCGGGAATCGTCAAGCGGGATTTTTCGGGGGACTTGCCTGTGTGTTCGGAATGATTACAGCTCCCATGATTGTATTAATTATGATTACGAGCTTTTACACAGCTTTTCAGGATAATATATGGGTCTCGTCTGCTATGCGCGGGGTTCGTGTTGCTGTAGCTCCCGTTATAATTAGTGCTTTGGCGGGAATGGGTAAGAGTGCCTTCAAGATCCCCCCCTGTTATATTATTGCGCTGTTAATGTTCGCATTATATTTTTTCGTGCGTATTAGCTGCGTCTGGCTTGTTATAATCGGCGCATTTATCGGGCTGATTCTTTGTGAGTACTATGAGAGGGTGAAAAATTTTGATGTTATTGCTTGAATTATTCTGGAGCTTTGTTAAAATCGGCTTTACAAGTTTCGGCGGCTTGTCAATGATCCCCCTTATTTCAAGCGAAATGATTTCACACGGCTGGATGACTGCTCACGAAGTATCTGACATTGTAGCAATTGCAGAAATGACCCCCGGACCTCTAGGCTTAAACTGTGCGACTTTTGCGGGAATGCGTGCGGCTGGCTTTCTCGGTGCATTTGTTGCGAATATGGGCGCGCTTTCTCCGACTTTCACGTTATGTTTTATAGCTGCGTTATTCTTTCAACATTTCAAGCAAAATAAACGACTCGCACAAATCATGATAGGAGTCAGGCCTGCCTGCGTGGGAATGGTCGCCGGGATAGTTATAGATTTGATTCTAGTAAATTATGTAGATATAAATCAAAATATTCATGTGCCGTCTATTATAATGGGAGTAATAGATTTAATTTTGCTGATAAAATTTCGCGTGTCGATTCCCATAGTATTATTATTGAACGCAATC
>JAFSWW010000095.1 GCA_017444345.1 Synergistaceae bacterium
ACCTGCGACCTGCGACCTGCGACCTGCGACATTATACGCAAATTCTTTCATTCTTGTCAACCTCCTTAATACTTAAAAAATTTATTCCCTCCGCATGAATTCTATCACACAGAGGGATTTATTAACAAACAAATTTAATTTATTCGTCCTTAACAACTTTTATAGCTAACTCGTCAAGCCTTTCCTGTTCGACAACATCGGGAGCTCCTGACATTAAGCACTGTGCTTTCTGAGTTTTCGGGAATGCCATGACATCGCGTATAGAATTCCCCTCACAAAGCAGCATAACGAGTCTATCAACTCCGAGTGCGAGTCCCCCGTGCGGAGGCGTTCCATATGATAAAGCGTCAAGAAAGAATCCGAATCTCCTTTTAGCTTCTTCGGGGGTAATGCCTAGACACTTAAATAATCTCGCTTGAATTTCAGGATCGTGAATTCTTATAGAACCTCCGCCGACCTCGTTGCCGTTAAGAACACAATCATATGCGCGTGCCAGTGCGTGTTCGGGGTCATTTTCCATCATGTCGGGATCTTCATCAAGTGCAGGCGAAGTAAACGGATGATGCATTGCTACCCAGCGTTTTTCGTCCGCGCTCCACTCAAATAAGGGGAATTTAGTAACCCATAAAAATTTCCAGTTATCGGGCGAATTGTCAAATAAATCTGCACGGCTCCGGCCAAGTTCGAGTCTCAATGTCCCTAAAATTTCGCAGGCCTTACCCCGTGAAGCATGGGCAACAATAAATAATGCGTCATCGGGCTGCATTTGTCCGAGTTCACGGACTTTGTCGACTTCTTCAGGAGTCAAAAATTTCACAAGAGGGCCTTTGAGTCCTCCGTCTTTATACAAGAAATTAGCGAGTCCTGATGTTCCAAGTTTAATAGCACGGGCTTCAAGATCCATTATTTCTTTACGTGAGAGAGCAGCACCGCCCGGAAGTCTTAACCCGCGAACGACTCCGCCTGATTCTAAAATTTTCTTGAATGGCTCAAAACCTGAATTCTTAAATGCCTCTGCTAAATCACATAATTCTAATTTTACGCGCAAATCCGGTTTATCACTGCCGAATCTGTCCATAGCTTCCCAGTAAGGCATTCTCAAGAAAGGCGTAGGAATGTCGACTCCACGAATCAGCTTAAATAATCCCTTCATATAGCCCTCGATTAAATTCATAATGTCATCTTCGACTATGTAACTCATTTCGATATCAACTTGAGTGAATTCGGGCTGTCTGTCTGCTCGCAAATCTTCATCTCTGAAACATCTTGCAATCTGATAATATCTATCAAAGCCGCTTATCATTAAAATTTGCTTGAATAACTGCGGGGACTGAGGGAGCGCGTAAAAGCAGCCTTGATTGACTCTACTGGGAACTAGATAATCTCTTGCGCCCTCCGGTGTTGCTTTAGTGAGCATGGGAGTCTCAAGTTCTACAAAATCACGTTCAGCTAAATAATTTCTTGTGAATGCGTTAATTTTTGCGCGGGTACGTAAATTTTTCTGCATTTTCTCTCGTCTCATGTCGAGATAACGATATTTCAGCCTTATATTTTCGTCAACATTGTCGGTCTCGTCGCCTACTTCAAACGGGAGAGGCTTGGCCTTAGACATAACAAGAAAATCGCTCGCAACAATTTCAATATTTCCTGTTTTAAGCTCCGGATTCTCTGTTCCTTCAGGTCTGATTCGCATTTTGCCTTTAACAGCTACACAATATTCATTTCTAAGAGCCGCAGCCATCTTGTGAATCTCTCCGGCTTCAGGATTGAACACGACTTGAATCGGCCCCGTCCAGTCCCATATTTCAATAAATATAATTCCGCCTAAATCTCTTCGTGCACGAACCCAGCCATTTGCGCGGACTTCTTGCCCAGCGTCTGACTCAGTGAATAAGCCGCAAAGACTCGTTCTCTGCCAAGTTTTATCAAATATTCTCGCCAAATTTGTAACATCCTTTCATGTCATCATGAAAATTTTTTATTTTACGGTGCATATTATAGCCTGTTTTGATTTCAGCAAGAATTAACGAGAAAATTTTAGCGAAAAATTGCGAGTCAAAAATTGCAATATAACAAAAATTTTTAGCTTTGTGAAGTGTTGCGATTACTTAAATTAAATCACATTTCTGTAGCTGTAAATGTAGCTGTAAAATTTGCAGTTTAACGAGCTAGAATCTCCCATAATTCTTCGTGAGTCGAGAAATTATTTTTTGCGCTTGAGTCAAATTCGCCTATGATTCTTGAATCTATATTATTAGCGTTTAATTTTTCTTGAGCGGCTTTCACTTTCACCGGAGAAATAACAGCTAATAACATTCCCGACGAGATTAAATTTAACGGGTCAAAATTTAATTTTTTCGCAGCCCGCCTTGTTAGCTCATGCACAGGAATTGAATCATCAAAAAATTTTATTCCCATTCCGCAGCCTCCTGAAGTCTCAAATAATGCTCCGTTTAAGCCGCCTTCTGTAGGGTCATGCATATAACGCGCGAATTCCCGCAAAATTTTAGCAGGCTTCATAATTGATAGATTATTGCTCCATGATTGAATTAATTTTATCTCGTCTTGAGTAAATATCTCAGCAAATAAATTTTCTTTATCCTGTGCAAGAATGCTCATTCCTTCAAGTCCCGCGTGGCCTGTCAATAAAATTTTATCGCCTTCACGAATATTTTTCGCGCTTAAATTATATTTCGTCATTCCCAGCATAGTGGCTGATATAACGGGCTGTGTATATTTATTTGTGAGTTCAGTATGTCCGCCAGCTATTGAGATATTTAACTCTTTACATGACTCGTGAATTTCGCGCATAATTGACTCGATAAATTTAACGCCCATTGAGTCAGGAATTATAAGCGTTACTATAAGCCAAGCAGGGTCGGCACCTTTGCAGGCTAGATCATTCGCATTAACGTGTACGAGTAATTTTCCGGCGTTTTTCTCCGCACCTGTTACAGGATCAGAAGCAGCAACAAGAATCCCGTTATTTACGCGAATTAATGCAGCGTCTTCACCGAGTCCCCCTCCGACTAATAAATCATCCCGTTTAGCTCCTGTGAAATCTAAGACGCTTTTACGCAATATATCAGGCTGTAATTTACCCGGCATTAATTTATTTGCTCCCCTTTCTGTGATTCTGCAAAAATTTCTATTAACATTCTCCCGCCCTTCTCAAGCCCTAATAAAGACGGCCGGCTTAAATATTTTTCCGGGATCTCGCATATTTTGACATTTTTCAACGCCCCCGCCCAGTGTCTTGAGTGAAAATCTTTCAGAGTCGTATTATTCATTGCTCCAGTCTGAATTATATAAATATCAAGATTTTTATTTGCGAGAGATTTTATCACACGTTCGAGTCCAAATGGAGCTATTGAACTCCCCGAACGCAAAGGCCGAACAGAATCAGCTATATTTATTCCGCCTGAAAGTTTTATTAAATTCGCTGCCCATGAGTCCGGAGCGCATGTGTGAATTTCTCGTGAAGTTGCCTCAATGAAGACTCGCGGCTTTGTCCTGATTCTTTCAGCTTGTCTGCTTATATCAGCGCGAATATTATTCAATTTATTTATTGCCGAGTCAGGATTCAAATTTAACTCGCTTGCTAGAATTCGCAAATATTCCGGGAAGTCTGACCAGTTAGGCGGATCAAGACTGATAATTTTTACTCCGGCGCGTTCGAGAATATTATATAAATTCGGGTTAATTCTCTGAGCAAAAGTCCGAGTTACTACTATATCAGGACTCAACGATAAAATTTTTTCAGCTCCCGACCTGATAGAGACTCGCGGCAAGTTAGGCAGTAAATCAACATCATCATTTTCTGACAGGGCAATTAAAATATTTTCACCTCCGAGCGCAAAAATATTATCAGAATGCCCGGGATATAGTGAAATCACCCGCAAATTTTGAGCATTCACAGGCGAAATTAACAAGAAAATAATTAGGCTCGCAAAAAAATAACGTCTTATAATAAATCACTCCTTCTATAAATATAATATCATTCAGGTAAAGCGCGCCACATTTCAGACGGGACGAATTCAGAATTATATAATTTATGCAGGATTTCAGGTGTAATATTTTCGCTCTTGTCAAGTGAAATTAATTCGCCGTTCCTTATGCCTATATAATAATTTGAGTACTCAAGCGATAAATTTATGTCGTGATTCGCTGTAATGATCGTTCGGCCCTTGCTTGTAAGATTGCGCAAAATCTCAAAGACTCCCGCAGCCTTACCCGGATCTAATGCGCTTGTAGGTTCGTCAAGTAATAAAATCTCCGTGTCTTGAGCAAGTGCAGCCGCTAAAAAAGTTAATTGCCTTTCTCCGTCTGATAATGAAGTTATTTCGCGTCCCAGTAAATGAGAAATTTTCATGATTTCAGCAGCTTGTATAATTAAATTCTCGTCTATATCATTCAAGTGTGAGAAAAGTTTTCTATATGGGAGCCGGCCAAGTGCAATAATTTCACGAACACTGAAGCAATATGACGGCCTGAAATTCTTATCGCTCATCACAAAACTTACAGAACGGGCAAAATTTTTCCTGTTAAACTTGCTGACTTCATGAGAAAATAATTTCACGCTGCCTGAATAAAATTTTAAACCGGCCAAGACTCGTAAAAGAGTGCTCTTACCGCTGCCATTTGCCCCGATTAATGAGAATAACGCGCCGGAATTTATGCAAAAATTTAAATCTTTCAGGACTAAATTATTCCCGTAATTAGCAAATAAATTTTTTATTGTGTAAATTTCTCTCATGAGTCAAGATTATACATGACCTAAAATTTTTATTTCTGTTAATGCCTGATTGAGACAGAATCGCCGCAAAAATTTTCAAATTCCCGCCTGTTATAACCTGAAAAACTGAAATATTAATTTATCCCCCGCGCAAAGTGAGTCCCGCCCGCAAAATTTATCCCCCGCACATGCAAAAAAATTTATATAATTAACAAAAAATTTAATGATTATATACGGAGATGATTTATAACTTGGAAAAATTTATTGTCTTAATAATAATATTTCTTGCTGGTGTAAAAGCTCAAGCCCTGCCGGTGAGTTATGATTTACGCGCTGAGTCTCGGATTTCGCAAATAAATATTTCCGGAGATTCTGGCTCTGACTCGTGGGCGGTTGCTGCTGTAGGAGCTTTAGAGTCAAATTTTATGACTCAATATCATGATACAAGCATTAATTTATCGCAAAAAAATTTAATCCTGAACGCTCAAGAATTCAACGACGAATTTACGACAACTGCAATTTTATCAAGAATGCCGGAATTATATAATCTGCGCTTGAAAAGTGTATATTACATGTCGCGATTTATGCCGTTCGATCCTGATTTTATAAGCACTGAGACCCGCAAAAAATTAATCATGAATCACGGGGCAATTTACGCAGGGATTTATTTAGATTCCGGAAAATTTGATCAGCGCGGAAAATTTATAACATATTTCAACAACTCACACGGGAGAAATATAAATCTCAACGTCTTAATTATCGGCTGGGATGATAACTTCCCGCTGCACTATTTCACACCGAGACCGGCTCAAAAAGGGGCATGGCTCATAAAAGCAAATAATAAATATTTCTGGACTCCCTATGAGCAGAATATCAGGGGCGGGGCGGCATTTATTCTTGAAAAATTTAATCCTGACACGAGAATTTATTTACATGACAAGCTGGGCTATAACGAGTCTATAAAATTTTCATGGGCCGCAAATATTTTCAGAGTCCGTGAAGATCTAGAATATTTTAGTGAAGCGGCTTTCTATACCCCGTTAAATAATATGAACTGGGATTTATATTTTTATGAATGCGGGAATATTTGCCCGGACTCGCCCGTGTCAGGAATAATGAAGGCTCATTTATCCGGAAAATTTGAGCTTGCAGGCTATCACACTGTAAAATTTCCTGAAAAAATATCACTCTGGCAGGGAGAATATTTTGCAGTTGTCCTAAAACTTGGCCGGGTAATCATGCCGGTTAGTTATTCAGGAGATAATATAATAGAGCGAGAAAGCTATTTCTCTGAAGACGGGCAAAAATGGCAGGACGGGGCAAATTTTAATTTTAATGCATGTATAAAGGCTTTCACGGTGATTCAAGAATGAATATTATTAGCTATTTTTCACAGGACGCAATAAAATTTAACTCGCATGTATAATTAACGGTGATTCAAGAATGAAAAAATTTTGTGTGATAATCTTTATATTTTTGCTAGTAAAAGAGTCTCACGCGCTGCCGACTCGTTATGATTTGCGGGAATTTGTCTATAATATCATCACGGTGATTCAAAAATGAAAAAATTTTTTGCGATAATCTTTACATTTTTGCTAGTAAGAGAGTCTCACGTGCTGCCTTCACGTTATGACTTGTGCGAATATGGCTATAATATCATCATGGTGATTCAAGGATGAAAAAATTTTTTGCGATAATGTTTATATTTTTGCTGGTAAGAGAGTCTCATGCGCTGCCTTCACGTTATGATTTGCGGGAATTTGGCCGGGTCACGAGCGTTAAACATCAGGGAATTCCCGGACCTTGCTGGGCATTTGCGGCACTGGGATCTATGGAGTCGAACTGGCTGACTCAAAATTTAGGCGGGACTCCTGACTTGTCAGAAATGCACTTAGCTTATTATGCATATAGAGATAATAATAAACAAAAAAATTTCACGTCAAAATATAATAACGGGACATTAAGCCTAGAAGGTAATATATTTCTTGCGTCTGCTTTCTTGTCAAGATTATCGGGGCCTGCATTCGAGAAAGATTTTAGATATGACACCATGAATCTTGATAATGTCAAAAAATTTGCTGCAAAAAATAATCCTGAAGATTTTAGACGGCCTATGAGATTGAGAGAAGCATATTTTATGTCATTTAGTGAGAATCCATCGGACTCAATCAAGAAAGAATTAATAATTAATCACGGCGCAATAGTAATATCATTCTGGCATAAGCTAAATAATTTTCACGGAGATACTTATTTTAACAATAACGGCAAGCAAACGAATCACGACGCTTTATTAATAGGCTGGGACGATAATTTTTCGCGGGACAATTTCAGCCCTAAACCGTCAAGAAACGGAGCATGGCTCGTAAAAAATTCTTTCGGGTCAAATACCGGCTTTTTCTGGCTGTCATATGAGCAATTTATAACCGGCGGGACTGCTTTTATAGTTGAACGTGATAAAACTAGGCTGCATTGTTATTATCATGATGATCTAGGAATTTGCGGGATATTAAAATATTCGTGGGCAGCTAATATTTTCAGGATTCAGACTCGCAAAGAGACTCTAAAGGAAATAGGCTTTTACACGACTAAGAATAATACGGAATTCGAAATATTTATTTATTCGAGCGGTGAGAGATTCCCGGACTCTCCTGTAAATGGCCAGTTACTTGTAAATTTTTCAGGCAATATTAAATATCCCGGCTATCACTGTGTAAATTTGCCCGAAAGTATAAATTTTAGCAAGAATGAATATTTTTCGGTCGTGCTGAAAACGTCAAATAAATCAATGCCAGTTGAGACTCGAGTCAAAAATTTTTCTGATAATGCAATTATTAACGAGCATGAAAGCTATTTTTCACATGACGGCATAAACTGGCAGGATGGCAAAAAATTAAATTCAAACGCTTGTATTAAGGCATTCACTATTACGAGATAAATATAAAATAAATCCCGGCCATTGTGTTATTTGACCGGGAATAAAGTTTTGTTATTCGGGCTGAATCTCATTTGATTCAGGTTCGGGCGGTTCGATGGGCTGAGGCTGTTTATTGAATTCGTCGACCTCGTCTAAATATTTCTCGAACTCCCAAATATCCAGCTCCTGTTCCAGCTTGATAATCGTCCCGTAAACTTCGCGGGCCTTTGCTTTATTCAATGGCTGACTCGTTAGTGCTTCCTCAAGATCTACATATAATTTTGCGATTTCTGCTGCATTCCCGCGCATTTCTTTGGGCATATCGGGCGCGAACATTGAGTCAAATCCCCTGTGATGACGGCCAAAATCACCGTGTGCAAACGCTGAACCCGCAAATAACATTACGCTGATTATCACGAGCAATAATGCAAATTTTCTCATGAATAAATCACCCTGCTTTTATTACTTCTTAAGCTGCTTTGTTAAGTCATTGAGTGAAGGTTTTTGCGGCTTAATATCAGCTGAAGGAAGATTTTTTTGTATTTGCTGCGTTGCCTGATTCTTGATTTCCTTCTTAACTTGTTCCTTGACGACTTCTTTTGCTGCTCCTGATAGATCCTGAGCAAATGCAGCTGTCGACAAACTTAATGCGATAACAAATGCTGCTAATATAAATCTCTTCATGATAAATAAAAAATTTCTCCTTTCTCATGTTATAGCGCAATTATTATATTACCTTCTCGGCGGCATTGGACGAGGTCCGGGTCCGGGTCTAGGTCCTGGGCGTGGTCCGGGCATGGGTCTCGGAAGTGGGTGCGGAGGACGACGAGGGCTGGGGGGCGGTGCAAATCTCGGCGCAGGTCTTGGCATTGGTCGCGGGCCGGGTCCAAATCGCGGGCCGGGTCGTGGGCCAAATCTCGGTCCATGCGGCGGCGGTGGAGGCGGAGGCGGTACAGGTCGCGGTCGTACAAATTCCGGTGGTCTATGAGGCGGCGGTGCGAATCTCGGACCGGGACGTGGGCCGGGCATTGGTCGCGGGCCGGGTCTGAATCTTGGGCCGGGTGCGAATCTCGGCGGTCTCGGAGCAGGTGCATATATGTGAGCTGCGTCTGTCTTGCCGTCTTTACCAGTTAGAGCCGTCATCGCTGACTCTTTAGCATTTGCAGACTCAACGACAAATAAAACACTTCCGACTGCTATTACTGCTAAAATTATTGCTAGAGTACGTTTCATTTTTTGAACCTCCTTGTTTATATTAATTATTAATTTCAACGCTGATAAAATAACAGTAAAATATGAGCGTCATATGAATTATAAATGAAAAATTTGTGAAGGAGTAATATATAAATCATGAAAATTTTAATCGTTGAAGATGAGAAATCTATTTCTGAAGTAGTAAGTGCTTATGCCAAACGCGAGGGACTCGATACTATATGCGCATTTGACGGAGTTGAGGCTTTGAAATTATTTGACAGTGAACAGCCTGATTTAGTCATTCTTGATTTAATGCTGCCTAAATTGAACGGTGAAGAAGTTTGCAGGAGAATCCGCGAGAAATCAAATACTCCCGTTATAATGCTTACGGCCAAGAGCAGCGAGTCCGATGTTGTGTCAGGTCTTGACTTAGGAGCAAATGACTATGTAGCAAAACCCTTCAGTCCACGCGTATTAATGGCTCGAATCCGTGCACAGTTAAGACCTAGAGAAGGCCGGGAGATTCGCGATAATTTAGCGTCGGGAACTTGTGCGGACGGCAGAATCGAAATTGACCCCGAACGTGTAGAAATCCGCAAAGATGGAGTCGTAATTCCTGTAACTAAAAGCGAGTTCTTAATTTTCTCGACTCTTGCTTCAAAACCTGTGCGAACTTGGTCACGCGAGGAAATAATACGCTCGGCACTCGGTGATGATTATGACGGCTTTGACAGGACTATTGACACGTATATAAAGAATTTGCGCAAGAAATTAGCAGAGCCGGGACACGAAAACGGCTGGATCAAAACTATATACGGATTCGGCTATAGACTCGATGATGAGAAATAATAAATCATTGCGTTCACATTTTTTGCTGCTTTATGTATTGCTTGCTGTATTAAGCGGTGTTGTTGTGCCTTCACTGGGAGTCAGACTCAGCGCAAACGCCTTCAGAAATTATCAGATTGACAGACGGCAGGCCGATTTGGAAAATTTAAGCGACTCGCTGATAAAACTCTACAATGAAGAAGGGGGAGTCTGGGAACGCCGCAGAGTTATGGACATCTTACACCCAGCCCCTCAATGGTTCGGAATGATTATCACTCTGAAAGACTCAGAAGGCCGAGAAATTTTCACATTGCGTCCCATGCCGCCCAGAGTCCCCGAAATAAGAACGTCAAGATTAAGAAGTCAGGAAATTTCAGAGCAACGAGTCAACCGTGAAAGAGAATTAGAGAGATTCACATTAAATCTTGAATCAAATAATAAAATTATAGGCAGTCTTGAAATTGTGCGCAGACTCCCGTCCGGACGTTATGAGGCTTCATTTATAAGTTACTTGACCCGCTATACTTTGGCAGGAGCGTTTATAATGATTCTGGCAGCTTGCGGACTTGGCTATATTGTTGCAGGTCGACTCAGCAGGCCGGTATTAAAGGCAATCGAACGAACTAGGCAAATTTCACGGGGCGAATATGATTCAGAAGAGACTCTAAAATCTTCAGGGATCCGGGAACTTGACGCACTCACAAAAGGAGTCAGGGATTTAGCGAGATCTTTGGCAGGTCAGGAAAAATTACGGCGGCGTTTAATGGTCGACGTTGCGCACGAATTAAAGACTCCTTTAACGGTTGTAATGACTCAGATCGAGGCAATTTCTGACGGGATTCTTGACGCGACTCCTGAAAGATTAAATCTTTGTGTGAGTGAAATGCAGAGACTCAGCGGTTTAATCGGAAATGTTGAGACTTTGACGCGCTTAGAAGGTGAGACTCTGGCGATTCACACTGAAATTGTGAACATGAAAAAATTTCTTGAGCCTGTTCTTGAGAGTTTTGCGCCCCTGTTTGAGAAATCGGGAATAAATTTTTACAGCGAACTATCAGAAAATATCTTGTGTGAAATCGATATAGACAGCTTCAGACATGTAATAGATAATTTGCTTTCAAATGCTAATAGATACACGAATTCGGGCGGGCGTGTTGCTTGCAAGTTATATCGCGAAAATAATAATGCAATTATCGAAATAAGCGACACAGGAATCGGAATATCAGATAAAGATTTGCCGAACATTTTCGAACGATTCTACAGGACTGACGAGTCACGCGCAAGAGTTACAGGAGGCAGCGGAGTCGGTCTCGCAATAGTAAAGGCATCAGTTGAAGCTCACGGGGGGAGAATTTCAGTTACTAGCAAGAAAGGTGAAGGGAGCTGCTTTAAAATTTCGTTGCCTCTCCCGTAAAAATTTTTATGAGTTATTGCACTCAAGCGCGAGTCCCTCAAAAAATGAGTGCTTGAGCTTATAATTTATTTTGTCGTACCAACTTATATCAGCGAGCGTGTCAGGTTCGCCGGTTCGTGAAGGTATTGCGCCGAATTCGAGAATAGATTTTGAATGAGTCTGACTGTGTAAGAATTCTATTATTTCACGGATTGAATGACTTTCGCCCGTTCCTATGGGTAAAGCGTGAAAGCCCGTAAAATTTGCTTGAATGAGCCTATTTATTATATTGATTATATCTTCAACGTGAATAATATCGCGTTTCTGAAGTCCTTGCGTTAATTTCAGGGGAGAATTATTTATTAATTTGAGAATGCTGCTTTTAATAAATCGTCCTGAAGGTTCTTGCGTGAATTGCCCCCCCCCCATTGTGTAAATTACGTAATTCGCCTTAAAACATTTCGAGTTTAAGCTCAATAAAGTTTAATAGATTCTCGTTTTCGCTGAAGAATTGCCCAAGACTCGCTAATTGAGACTTTGAGAAACTGTACATGTTAAATTTATCGGGTAAACTCGTTCCCATTGTCATGTAATTTGCGACTTTGTATTTTGCGGCCAAGTTTAGAATTTTCGCGGGGAAAAATAAATTTGCATCTAACATGTCATAATAAAACGAGTCATTTTGCTTGTATACACATGCTGAATTAATAACCCAGTCATATTTTGCGCGCTGTAATTCGTTCTCGATCTCGTGTGAGTCATTTAATATTAATTTCGCGCGTTTATCGAGTTTTGCAGTGTTTGAACTTGGCCGCGGATTATTGCTGTCAGTTCGTGGCCGGAATTAATTAATGCAGCTGCAATATTTGAGCCTAAATACCCCGTCGCACCTAATAAAATAATTCTCATATTGATTCACCTTGCAATTTCTTGAGTCTGTACATAGTGGCAATATACGAGCATATAAATTTGAATAAATCGCGCTTTGACTCCCCGTAAAGTCTTTGATTGAATGATATGGGAATCTCTGCGATTTTTACGTCAGGAAATTTTTTAACGAGCTTGATTAATATTTCTTCTACTATGTCAAAATTATCGCACGTTAATTTTATAGCTTTGAGTTTGGCCGCGTCATAAATTCTGAAACTGTCTGACACGTCATGAATCTTCAGCCCGAATGAAAATTTATAGCAGATATTCAGGACTCTTGACATTAAGCGCAAAATAAAAGGGTTGTCCGTGCTGCCTCCCTTTGTGTAACGAGAACCGGCTACAACGTCAAAATTTTTTGTAGTAACTGTCTCATAAAGCCGTGTTATATCTTCAGGATTATGCGATGAGTCAGCGTCCATGATAATAATATATTTTCCTGAACATGAATTTATGCCCGTTCTTATAGCGTCGCCGTAGTTATTGCCGCCGATTCTGGGAATATAACGCACGTTTTCAAATTCTGCGCAGATTTCAGGAGTTGAATCTTTCGGAGTCTCTGTGTCGACTATAATAATTTCTAACTCAAATATAAATTTTTTGAGTATATTATTAATCTTAGGCAGTAAAATTTTTAAGTTCTCGCCCTCTTCATAGCAAGGCATCATAATAGAAAGCTCAATCATATAAGAGCCTCCGCCCATTTGAGCATTTTATCAATTCCATTGTCAGCAGTAATTTTAGGAGCCCAGCCTATAGCATTATGAATCTTGCTGATATCAGCAACAAAAATTTTTTGATCGCTTATTCTCGGCGGGAGTTGTGTATATTGTAATTCTACATCAAGTTTTGACTCAAGAATTGCGAATAACTCAAGCAGTGAAAGAGATTGCTTCATAGTTCCGCCGATATTAAATACTTGACCTGAAATTTTCTCGGAATTCTCCAGCGCAGTGTAATAAAGATTTATCATGTCTTCAGCGTGTAAAATGTCTCTGACTTGTTTGCCGTTGCCTGAAATCGTAAAAGGTTCTGAGTCAGGATTCTTTTTCCGTTCGAGAGCCTTTGCGCAAAACCATCCGACCCAGCCTTGATCATAAGTCGCGAATTGTCTGCCTCCGTACATTGAAGAGTGCCTGAATATTATTGTCTTTGTCCCGAAAATTCTATGATAATCGAGCATATATTGATCCGCAGCACCTTCTGAGCAGCCATATGGAGATCTGAAATCAAGCGGCACAGATTCATTAAAGCCGTCCGGGAATTCTTGGCAAATATAGCGCGTTTCATTCTCGTAATAATTATATTGCTCTAAATCGCCGTAAACTTTATTAGTTGACGAGAAAATCATAACAGTATCAGGACTGTAAAGCCTTATGGAGTCAAGTACGTTCAGAGTTCCCAGCGTGTTGACCTGAAAATCTTTATACGGATCAGAAATTGAAGTAGTCATTGCGACCTGCCCGGCCAAGTGAAATATTGCGTCAAATTTTCCGGACTTAATGACTCGTTCTACATCGTTGCGGTTTCTTGTATCACCGTGAATAAATGTAAAATTGCCCGGTTTAGATTTCAGCCATTCGAGATTACTTGCTGACCCGTAGCGCGATAAATTATCAAGGACTGTGATATTATAGCCCCGTTCAAGACCTGCAGAGGCCAAATTACTCCCTAGAAAACCGCAGCCCCCGTTAATTAAAATTTTCATTCAATAAAATATGCCTACTGTCATTAACTATCAAAATTTATGCGTTCTTCCTCGATTACAAGCGGGCGATTCATGAGTCTGTGATTTATGCTGATTACGCACTCGCCTATTAGTCCGAGAAAGATTAACACAACAGCACCCAGAAAGAACATGCCTATTAATATCGGCGCGACTCCTGCGTTAAAAGTGTCCCACCAGATTAATTTTGACACGAGATAAAATATTCCGATTAAGAGACTCGCAAAACCTGTTAAGAATCCCATAAAAGTAGCCGCCCTGAGTCCCATTTTCGTATAGGCTGTAAATCCCTTCATTGCGACATTATAAAGCGTGAAAAAATTATGATGGCTCTTCCCTGCTCGTCTCTTTGGCTGGGTATATTTGATGATTTTAATTTTATAGCCGAGTTCCGCAACTATACCGCGCAAAAATGGAGCTGAATCCTTCAAATCCCGTAAAACTTGAATAAATGACCTATCATAGAGTCCGAATCCCGTGAAGTGTTCTATTTGTTGAATATCAGAAAAATTTTTCATGAATTTATAATAACATGATCTCAAGAAATACATTAATTTATTCTCTTTGCTGTGAGATTTCTGCATGACGATAATTTTATTGCCTTCTTCCCATGATTTTACCATTTCGGGAATTAGCTCGACAGGATCTTGAAAGTCGCAGGCGCATAATATAACACAATCTCCGCTAGTTTGCATTAAAGCATGATAGGGAGAATTCAAATCACCGAAATTTTTTGCGTTGAAGATAGCTTTTATTTTATGATTGTCCGAGCAGATTTGCCGCAAAAGTCCACGAGTCCCGTCCGTAGAATTATTATCTATAAATATTATCTCGTAATCGTAATTATTAAGCTGACTTGTTAAAATATTTGTAACGGCCCCGCTCATAGGGACAACATTTTCAAACTCGTTATAACATGGAATAACGACACTAATTTTTTTCATGCGCTGCGATTGCTCCTATCTAAATTTATTCTAATAAAATATTTGTATATTCTCTTATTTCGTTGATAAGGTCAAGTATTTTGTTAAATATTTATGCTTCATATAAAAATAGACCCGGATTTTACTCCGAGTCCGCGAAAAATTTTATTTATTTTACTCTTCGTCCATTCCGTCCTGATAGAATTCACCGAATAGAGCTTGTAATGACGGCATATCTTCAAGAATAGGACGAGCTACCCACGTTGTATTCATATAGTGTTTTAACGTGATATTTTCGCTTACGATATTTCCGCCCCATGTCCCGCAGCCCATTGAGTTAGTAGGAGGCATTCCGTTTGTTGCGCTTCCTGCATTGCCGCGATTGTTAGGCTGGCGAATCATACAGCGTGATACTGGCGCGCACATTCCGAGACGGTGAATATGATCATCATCAAACGAGTAAAGCCCGCAAGAATGTCCCTTACCGCCTGCCTTGTCAAAAATTTCCTGCATAATGTCAAGTGCTGTCTGGAACTCTCCGCCGTATTTGAATAGCGTTAATAGAGTCGTTAATTTCTCGGTCGAGAAGAAATGTTCTTTGCCGATACATTTTTTAATATCGTCTGCGTTATTAATCGTAAAGCCCTCTTTCTGGCCGTTATTGGGAACTGCTATAAATTTACGGTCAGCAGGAATCGTGAAGCCGGCTTTTTCCGCAAGTGCCTGCGCAGATATAGCTACAGTGTCAGGGAGTCTGTGTCCTGTCTCGTCCCACATAACTTTTTTAATGGCTTCGGCCTGTTCCCACGTGGGAATATATGCGCCCTCTTTGATTAAGCCCTCGACAAAATTGTCATAGACTGACTCATGAACGATTAAATTTCCGTCGCACGAACACCCTGAGCCGAAATCTGAACACTTTGATATTCTTGTATTCATTGCTGCTTCATAAGCGCGTTCCTTGGTGTCTGCTGTATTGTCTACTATGACCGTAGAATTTCCTGCGCCTGATCCATAAGCCGGAACTCCTGAAGAATAAGCAGATCTTACCATCGGGCGGCCTCCTGTTGCTATTACCATGTCGACCATCTTCATTAATTCCTGAGTAAGAGTAATGCTCGGCTCTTCAATTGCTTGAATAATATCAGCTGGTGCGCCTTCACGTTCGAGAACTCCGCGAATAATATTTACTGTCTTGCAAGTAACTTTTTTCGCTCTGGGATGAGGTGAGCAGATAAGGACATCACGGGCTTTGACGGCGTAAATTGCTTGGCCTGCAGGAGTTACGCAGGGATTTGTAGTCGGTACAAGAGTCGCAATGACTCCGACGGGCTTAGCATATTTCACGAGACCTTTTTCAGGATTTGACTCGATTATGCCTACACTTTTTTGACGTAAACAATCACGCAGGATTAATTTTAACTTGTTGCGCTTATTACGTTTTGTAACTTTATCGCCGAGTCTAGTCTCGTCAACTGCCTCGTCGCAAATCGGCCCCCATACTTTGAGCGGATATAATGCTGCACAAATTGCCCGGCAAAGATGATCGACTCGTTCCTGATCATAAGTTGCGATTACTGCTGCGGCTGCCTTTGCTTTCTTGACCATTTCTTCAAGCATTGCTATTTCTTCGGGTGTTACTTCATGATGTGCCATTTCTAAAAAATTTCTCCCTTCTTAAGAATGAAATAATTATATATATATTACTTTGTTATGTGCGATTTTGCATGACTGGGCGGAATATATTTTCCGTCTGAGTCCTTCTTTACGAGCTTGCCATTCTTGACTAAATCATTAGGCGTGTAAATATCGTTAATGTTCCAGCATCCGGGAGTCGGGACTGCGATATTTTCCATAATTGCTTCGACTAAGAACGGGCGGCCGGCTTTGTTAGCTTCAACGGCTTTTGCGAGTGCGGGGGCGAGTTCGTCAGCTGAATTAACGCGGATTGATTCGACTCCGTAACCTTTAGCGACTTCTGCCCAGTTTGGCGAATAGACTTCACCATTTGGAGTCTGGAAAGTTGTCCCGAATTTAGTATGATAATTTGCGTTCTCAAGTCCTGCTATAGTTCCGAATGCGCAATTATTCATAACAAGCCATGTGCAGGCGATTCCCTGTTCTACTGCTGTAGCCATACAAGTGGGATTTACGCCAAATCCGCCGTCGCCGATTAAAGCAAGACAAATTTTATCAGGAGCCGCAATTTTGCCGCCTAATACTGCACTCGCCCCGAATCCCATAGTTGCGAGTCCTGACGAATGATGAACAGTTCCGGGGATTGTAATGTCATACTGCTGGGCGACTCCGTTTTTATTCCAGCCTACATCGGTGAAAATTAACGCGTCCTCAGGTAATGCGGCCTTCAAGTCTTTAAGGATTCTCTGCGGAGTCATAGGGAATCGACTATCATTCGAGATTGCAACGTTTGAGGCTTTGAATTCTTCTTTTGCCTTTGCTATTTTCTCTCTGAGTCCTTCTCGTTTGATTCCATTCGGGCAAATTTTCTTTGCTTCGTCTAATATTTGTGCGAGTGCTAATTTCAAATCTGCTACTGCTCCAATTTCAACGGGGTAATTTCTGCCGATTTCCGACGGGTCTATATCTATCTGCAAAAATTTAGTAACTGACGGATCAAATGTAACTCCCTGATACCAGCTTGAGGAGTCGGCCTCCGCAAAACGTGTACCGAGCGCAAGAATTACATCAGCATTTAACGTGAATTCATGAGTATGAGCAAGTCCCCAGAATCCCGTCTGACCTATCATTAATGGGTGTAAATCACTGACACAGCCATGACCCATTAAAGTCCGTGAAATGGGAATATCAAGAAATTCTGCGAGTGCTGCCAGTTCATTAGATGCCTGAGCAAGTAAGACTCCCCCGCCTGCGTGAATAACGGGACTCTTTGCCTCGACTAATTTTTTAGCGATTTCCTTTGCTGCTGCGGGATCAAGTGCCGGCTTCATAGTTATATGACTGTCATTATAAGTGCGTGCAAATAAGTCCGACTCAATTTCGCGCGACCATATATCCATAGGCATGTCAATTAAAACGGGTCCGGGGCGGCCTGACTCAGCGAGCCTGAATGCTTTATCAAGAATATCGGGCAGTGCTTCGGGGTCGTCAACTCTCCAACAGCGTTTACAAACCGGCTCAAGCATTCTATATTGAGTCGCGTCTCCGTGCATATTGACTTCTTGATGAGGGTGCTTGCCGTAATAATAACTGGGAACATCTCCGGCAAAAATTACCATAGGAATCGAATCAAATGCGGCATTTGCTACACCGGTCAAAACGTTCGTAATTCCCGGGCCTAAGTGGCACATTACAACAGAAGCCTTGTGAGTTACCCGCGCATAACCGTCCGCAGCAGTTGAAGCTACAGCCTCATGACGATTTGATATATATTTAATTTTCTTGCTGCGTGAAAGTGCGTCAAGCATTCCAATTACAGTATGACCGCAAAGGCCAAATATATATTCTACTCCCCTGCGTTCGAGGTAATCGGTTATAAGCTCAGATACTAATTTTTTGCTCATACTGACAAATCCTCCTTATTAAAGATTAAAGATATAAAAATTTTCATGAAATTATGATATGTGAATAAAATATAACTCAAAAAAATTTTTAGTCAACGCGTTAAATACTTAGACTCTAAGTAAGAATATTTCTATTATATAATTTGCTAAATTTTTCACGAAAAGAAGGCGCATTAAATTGTCAAGTAAGAAATTTTTTATATTCTCGTTAATTGCTGCGTCACTGCTATTTGCGATTTTTCAGGAGGCTGCGGAGGGGGCGGCGGCACTATTCTACAACCTGATAATGATGACTCAGGCGAAAAAGTACAGACAGGCTCAGACCTCGAAAAATTTTTTATAAGCAATGACCATATTGCAATACTCAACGAAATTATTTCAGAGCAAAGTCTTAATCCCCCGCTTAAAGGTCAGAATATAGGCGGCAAAATTATTTTATTTACATCAGAATCAAATTTCACGGACACTGATATAAATTTATCTGACGCACTCAAGAACGGCTATACAATCGGGCTTATATATGCAAATGAATCACGAATTAATGAATGCTTGAGTCTACTCGGAGTCAATAATAAATATACAGCCCCTGCGAATCAAAATAATTCTAACGTAGAAATTTTTGCAATATCCCAGCGCGAAATTAGCGGACTTGACAAGACATTTATTTATACAACGCCTCATCTCAGCAATTTAACGAAAAATAGCAGCGATAACGAAGAACCCGAAGATCATGACTGTGTAAATATTAATATCAGCAATGACGAACAAATTACGAATCAAATCAGCGGGGATAAATCGGACATTTTGCCGCCTGAATTCACGCGTGAAGATTTCAACAGGAACAGGGTAAAAGATTTCTTGCAGTGGGTAGTAAGTCTTGATATATTGCCGGATAATAAATTCAATAGCAGCACGGAAGATTGAACGAACCTTGTAGCAGGCAAGAATTATCAATTTAGTTTCACTTATACGTCAAGCGGCGAATACAAATGGGACTATTACCCGAACCGGCCGAATTTATTAAATTATACTGTCTATTCTGTGCATTCATTTGCTGACGGGACGGACTATTATTTAATCAAGCTCAACAGCACAACAAATCCATCTAATCAATTTGCGGACGTAACTAACCGGGAAATTTGCGGAGATAACTACAAAAGTAATCATGTTTCAGGCTACACACGCCAGCTTTACTGGTCTCACAGTGTGAGTGACTCGGCACATAATGACGACGTTACAATTATTCAGCACAGCCCCGAAACTTTGAACTCTTCAAGGACTCATTCAGAAGGATTTACCCATAATTTTAGCGGGAGTATAGGCTTCAGCGGCACAAATGCAAGCGGGAGTTTTTCCGGCGGAGTAAGCTATTCAACTACTGACACTACGACAATTTATGACTATGTAGTTAATAATCGCTGCCTCGAAGATAATTTAAGCACTGCGAGATGGGCTTATGTATTCTCTTTGCCTGCTGACGGAGAAGATCATATAAATCTAACTGATGATTATCAGGAAGTAAACGCGACAACTGCATCAAGAACTACTCACACAGCCCATATAGATTGGATTTATGCAGTAAAGCCCGTTTACTGGGATACTCATAATAAACTCAATATAGGCGCAATGTATAGCTTTATGGACGGCAAGACTAACGGCAAACATTTCTGGATTCTCTGGTATCATCACAGCAGGGACGATTATTCATATGACTGGGTAAATAATGAATTTTTCTTGACGCTTGATAAGCCGCATCATATTGCAATAAATAACAGCGCAAATGTAAATCTCACAAAATCAGCAGGTCAGGGAACATTTAATTTATTATCCGATAAAAGCTGGGAGATAACAGCCGATCAAGACTGGATCACAAGTTTTAATTACACGAGCGGTGAAGGAACCGGCGACTCACCTGTTGCTATATTATATGACGTAGCAGAGAACACTACGGGAGTAATACGCAATGCAAATATAATCATCACAGCGAGCGACGGCGAAAAATGCACAGTTAAGATCAGTCAATCAGGAAATTAATTTATTATGCGGCTATAGTTATAAGCGTAATATCAGGAAATTATAGCCGCTTTCACTCATAAAAATTTATTTTTTCATGAATACAAAATTTGTATCTTGTGTATCTTCTCTAATTTCGTCAATGACTTCAAGCTCTGAGCCTCTCACTACATGGCCGGTATATCCCATATCATGAAGCAAATTAAATACTTCGCAAGCCTCATGACCGAGCGCCCGGCACCATTTACGCAAAATTTCAATAAATATAACCGGTGATTTATTGCGCAAAAATTTTTCTCCGCCCCTCAATACAAAGAGTTCTGAGCCTTCAACATCAATTTTTATGACATCAGGATAAATATTATTATAATCAACAAAATCATCAAGCCTGATAAAATTAGCTCTCTCTTTATGGCCTGTACCTCGTATATTTCTAAGAGACCCTGCGCCGCTTTCTGACTCGTTAAAATACATTTCCTGCGTACTCTCATGATCAGAGAATCCAAAATTATGAGCCGCAATATTAATACAAGAATTTAATGCAATATTACGCAAAAATTTCATATAAGTGTGATTAATGGGCTCAAACGAGAAAATTTCAGCATTCGGGTTAGTTTTGCCGCAAATTAAAGAATAATAGCCCGCATTTGCTCCGACATCAAAGAAAGTTTTACAAGTTTTTATGCTGTCTATCAACTTGCGCGAGTAATCCCCTTCAACATCATAGAAGCAAAGTGCTTGAGTACACGGCGAAGAAATATCATTTACATCAACGAACATTTTAATCGGGACTGAATCAAATTCGCATGTTATGCCCCCCCCCCCCTAGTCATATTTACTGATTTTACATCAGTATTTGCCATTAGATCGCCTATTTCAGCGAGCAGAGTCAAAGACTTGTGAATGCTTTCACGATAATCAGGTTTGCTGATACTGCCTGATAAATAACTTGCGCGTAAATCTCTTAGTGCCATAATAACGCCTCCATATAAATATTAAATTTTCCTGCTGTCTATTACGAGCTTGAATCCTTCTTTTGCGCTAATTTCAGGACTCCAGCCTAGACTCATTATTTTATGAATATCAGGCGGATAATCTGCTCGTTCAGGACTCAATCTGTAGCCTTTATCATTGCGGGATTTATATATGACCTGTAAATTTTTTTCCGGGTATAAATCAGCTAGAATATTTGCGAGTTCCCTAATTGAGAGCCATTGATTTATATTTGCGAGATTATAGGACTCTCCTGCTTGGCCGTCCAGTAAAACAAGAAACATTGCATTAACCGCGTCAGTGATATAACAAAATGCGCGTCTTGCTGCTCCGTCGCTGGTCATGATAATATTTTCGTTATTAATCACATTGCGCACAAACTCAGAGAAAGCCCGTTTATCTTGATCTATATCCATTGTAGGGCCGTAAGTGTGATAGATTCTTATTGATTTAGCCGGTATATTATATTCGCTGAAATAAGCATGACACAAAGCCTCCCCGCAGCGTTTTGACTCGCCGTAAGAATTCCCGTTGTCAAGAAAATTCATAGAGCCTATATTATTTTCGCTTGCTGATGAGTTTATAGACCCGTAGACGCTCCCGGAACTGAAAAAAAGAAAACTTTTAACATGAAAATTTTTAGCGTATTCAAGTAAATTATATGTGCCTATTACATTTGGTAAAATCACTTCGACGGGGATTTGATTATAATATTGAGGACTCGCGGGGCTTGCTGCATGAATAATATAATCGACTCGTTGATTTATTGAAATATTATTATTTACGTCATCGAGAATCAAATTAAAATATTTTTTTCTTGCATAAATTCCGAAACGATTCAGAGCCTTTGTTTTGTCGCGAACATTAGCAAAAATTTTTATCCCGTAATTATGGCATTCATTTAAGAAAATCAAGAAATATGTCAAGTAAGAAGCAAGCATTCCGGACGCTCCTGTGATATAAAAACTTGAATCCTTCAAACGTTCGGGATTCTTGAAAGAGTGATAAATTTTTGCCATATCAGATTTTATTACTTGATTGTCGAGAAAATTACGCAGCATTCTCCGCCGCCCTCCCTGTGAATGTGAAAATATTATTAGAGAGGGCAGACGCTTTATTAATTACTAAGCGATAATACCCCCCCCCGTAAGTAATTTTAACTATTTTATTTATGCCATCGCTGAAATTAATAGACGGTTTGAATCCAGTATCACGAGTCAATTTGCTAATATCTGCGCACATACTAGGCGGGACATTATTTATATAAGGCACTTCACCGAATCCGAGTTCAGATTTTGAGCCGGTTATTTCTTTCATGGCCTGAATATAATATTTTATTGTCTGAGATTGTCCGCTCCCTAAACAGTAAATTTCTGACTTGTAAGAATCAAACTCTCCCAGTAAGTAAAACGCCCTCGCTGCATCATCACAATATAAATAATCCCATTTTTGAATTCCCTGAGTCAGTGAGCAGTGTTCATTATGAATTAATTTCTTGAGAGTGCTTATAATCATTGACTCGGAGCTGTCATTTATTCCGTAAGTGCTGAATATACGGACATGAGCGAAATTTATAGATAAATTCCTGCATTCAAGAGCGCATAATTTACCCGCTGCCAGTTTGCTGATTCCGTAGGCTGTAATAGGATTCGCGTAAGTCTCCGGTGTAGTAAATTCCTCTTCATGAATTCCGTATTCAGCTTGAGAGCCTGCGAATATAAATTTTTGACAGTGAAATTTTTTAGCGAGTCTTGCTGCCTTTATTGAATGAATTATATTTATTGCTTGAGATTCTGGGTCATTGCGTCCGGCCTTATTCGTAGCTTCCCAGCCGAAATGATAAAAGACTTCGCAGTCAGGGAGTCCCGATAAATTTTCAAGTTCTGACAAATCGCACTCGATTATATTTATAAATTTTGACTCGGGAATGCGGTTTATTTTGCCTGAATGTCGCCTCACAAGAGCATAAATATTTATTTCGTGTTTAATGCATTCATTTATAAGCGACACACCTAACATGCTTGTAGCTCCGGTTAAAATAATATTCTTCACTTGATCAACTCCTTCAGATTCAGGCCGTTATTGTCCCTATAATAGTCTTGAGATCCGTATAATTTGCTTGAATATCCATGTGCATATAAAATTTTAAAATTTTCGGGAATAATTCCGGACTCTAACATAATCGCGCTGAACTGTTCACCGAGTCCGCCCGTCTTTACGTGATCTTCAATTATGAAAAGTGTATCACAATTCTTTATATCGTTAAATAATTCAAATGGGACTGAATTAATCTCAAGCGGCAAAACTCCGCAGGCCCATACAGAAAAATTTTTATCGCGGCAAAAATGTAACACACTCCCGGCCATGTTGCCAATTACGAGAATGACTCCGGCAGAACCTGATATTAATTTGCGGAACGGGGCAAAATTTTCGTGTTTATAATTATCGCCATTAAAAGACTCATCGCGGCCAAGTCTTATATAAACAGGGTGCTGGAATTTTATTATATTATTCACGAGTCCTGTCATATCATCAGCAAAAGAAGGCACAAAAATTTTCATATTCTGCAAAGTGCTTAGAGTCCCGTAATCTTCTAATGCGTGATGAGTCGGCCCTGAATTACCATAGCCGTAACCTGCTCCGCTGCCGATCAAGCAAACCTGTAAATCATGAAGACAAATATCATTGCGAATCTGTTCAAACGCCCTAGCATAAATAAACGGTGAAATACTATACACGAACGGACGCAAACCCATTTTTGCGAGACCTGCAGCAAGTGAAATCATATTCTGTTCAGCTATTCCGGCATTTATGAATCTCTCGCCGAGTACATTTTGAAGCGGCTCAAGTGCGTTAAATCCTAAATCGCCGGTCAATACACAAAATTTCGGGTCATCTTTATAACTAAGCAGCGAATTTATAAGACTCTTGCGCATTGTAAGGCCTCCTTGTAAATTTGTCCGTCGACTTTGATATAGTGAGATTCTAAAGTGTCTTGATAGATTCCCATTCCCTCGCCCTTAATAGAATTTACCAGCAAAGCACAAGGCACTTCAGGATTAATACACGTTAAATTCTCGAATAATAAATCAAAATCGTGTACATCACATTTTTTAACGTCAGCACCGAACGCCTTTATTCTTGACTCGAGTCCTTCAATTCCATAGCCTATTACTTTTTTTACTGAGCCAAAGCCCTGCCAGTTATTACAGTCAATTATGAGCGATAAATTTTTGAGTTTATGAGAGACCGCAAAATTTAAAGCCTCCCAGCACGCGCCCTCTTGGAATTCGCCGTCTCCGCAAATGCAGAATACACGCCCGGACTCGTTCATAAAATTTTTAGCCAACGCACAGCCCGCAGCAAGTGAAAGCCCATGACCTAGACTCCCAGTTCCAAAGGGTGCAAAATTTACGAGATCTACAGGGGGATGAGCTCCGAGTTTGACTCCGTCTTGACAGCAATTTTTTATATCAGAGTCGCTTATATAGCCCCGTAAAGCAAGAACGCAATACAAAGCTGAAACTGTATGACCCTTTGAGAGAATTAATAAATCTTGATTTGCGTCAAATATTCCGGAAAATAATACATAAAGCACAGGCAGAATCGAAATACTCCCGCCCGTGTGTACCATGCCAGAGTCTTTGTGAAGAGTCAATAATTTAATGTATAATTCGCGATATTCTTCACGTGAAAAATTTTTATTCATAAATTGCCGCACCTGCTATTAAAATTTACTCATTTTTTAGCGCAAATTCCTTTATTGAATCGGCCATAAATTTCAGCATTTCGTCATTCATTCCGGGGTAAACTCCGATCCAGAACGAACGCGACATAATTATGTCAGTATTCTCAAGATTGCCGATTATTCTATAACCCTTGCCGGAGTCTCTCATTTCGTTAAAACAAGGGTGCCGGGTAATATTTCCTGCGAATAACATACGAGTTTGAATTTTTTGCGACTCAAGATATTTAACAAGTTCGTCGCGCGAGAATTTAGCCGAATCTTTCACAGTTAAGAGAAAACCGAACCAGCTAGGTTTTGAATTTCTTTCAGGACTGGGCAGAATAAATAAATCTTCAAGTTCAGAAAGCGCGTCCCTCAAAAATTGCCAGTTATGCCACCTTGCTTGAGTGAAAGCACTTAATTTTTCCAACTGTGCGCACCCTATAGAAGCCTGCAAATCCGTAGCTTTTAAATTATAGCCAAAATGTGAATACGTATATTTATGATCATAGCCGAACGGGAGAGTCCCTAATTGCTGGGAGAATCTTTTGCCGCAAGTCCCGTCTTGACCTGAAGGACACCAGCAATCACGCCCCCAGTCACGCAGGGAATTCACAATTTTATGTAATTCATAATTATTTGTGTAGACTGCTCCGCCCTCGCCCATTGTTATATGATGAGGAGGATAAAAACTTGATGTAGCTATATCTCCTATAGTGCCCGTAAAATGCCATGAGTTATTATATAAATATTCAGAGCCTAAAGAGTCGCAGTTGTCTTCAATCAGCCATAAATTATTTTTCTCGCAAAAATTTTTTATCTCGGCCAAATTAAACGGGTTGCCCAGAGTGTGAGCTAACATTACGGCTTTAGTGCGGGGAGATAAGGCCTCTTCAAGCTGAGAAATTTTCACGTTGCAGGTGTCAAGCTCTACATCAATAAAAACTGGTACTGCTCCGTATTGAATTATTGGCGCGATTGTTGTCGGAAATCCTGCCGCAGCTGTTATGACCTCGTCGCCCTTGAGAATTCGCCGTGATTTCAGTTCGGGTTGAGTTAGTGCCATGAAAGCTAAAAAATTTGCCGATGATCCTGAATTTACTAGAGAACAGAATTTTACTCCGAGAATTTGCGCGAGTCTTGTCTCGAATTTATTAGCCCATTCTCCTGAAGTCAGCCAAAAATCTAATGAAGCACTCACTAAATTTTGCAGTTCGTGAACGTCATAGACTCGTCCGGCGTATCTGATAGGGTCTCCTGGCTTGTATGATTTATTCTCATGAGCGAGCGAGCAATATTCACTCACTAGAGATAAAATTTTTCCGCGTAAATCTTCCTTATTATTCATGAAATATAATCAGCTCCTTATAATTGCGAGAAAATATAATATAAACGGGCACGAACAAGCTAGCACATTAACTAATAATCTAAGCATGACATAGGACCGCAAAGAATAATTTATATAATTTGAATTACTTGTTTTACGCGGAAGAGCAAGCCACGCGCATGTCCATATACAGACAAAATAAATGCTGTTAAATATTGCATGAGTCTTAAATAATTTCACGATAAAATCAATTATCTTAGTTGATTTTATGTTAGTCCGCTGTCTTGCTATAGCTTCTACGTTAATTAAAGCCGGGCTGCCCGTTAACTTGTGAAGTAACATATTAATTGCGTTATTGGGAGTGTAACACCAGAAATATATACAATAATTCGAGAATATCAACGCGGCAATTGCTAGAGTCTCAAATAATAAAAATTTTCGCGAGTCTATATAATTACATACGCTCATAATTGCCAAATACGGAATCATGTGCATAAACCAGTATGGGTAACTAGAGAAGCTCGTGAAGAAAACTATAAACGAAAGCATAGCAGTGAAAATTATATGATGATTAATCGAGTCTCTATCCTGAGAGTCTTTATATTCATGCAGCCAGCAATAAACGCATAAAGCCCCGAACATAACTAGAAAGACTCTCACATTACCGTGAAAGAAAGGCAATTTATTCGCTAATAATTTTCCTGCCATTCCCAGTGTAAAACCTGCCCGACTCTTTGCTGCTCCTGAAACTAACATAATGGGCAAATTACAAAGCAAAGTTACTACACCCAGCAAAAATATTTTTCCGGCAATCTTCAATAAATTTTTATCACGTAATAATAATAAGGGTATAAATATAAATACTGCAAATTGCTTAAACTGTGCAGCAACAATAAACCAGAACAAAAATTTTTTATTCTCATTCTTGATATATGCAAGCAAGCCCAGAAGAGTCAAGCATATGCAAAATATATCACATTGTCCGACGTTCCCTATTACGCTTATTGACATTGCCGATGTAAAATAAATATATGCTCCCCAGCGTGATTTTTGCGAGTTTATATTAATTACACGACAAATTTTATAGATAAGAACAGACGAGAAAATAAACGCGATTAGTAATATACTCTTCCCGTAGAACATTTGTCAAAAACTTTCAGGAAAATTAACTACAAGTTCTCCGCTTCGTGAACACCATAAATATAACGGAATCCCCCATAGACCAAATATAAGATTAATCGGCAAATCGTAAATTGAGAGGCTGCTCAATTCATAACCAGAAGAACATACAACAGTTATTGCGTTTTTGTAAGCAAGACTCAGATCTCCGTGCAAAATAGCTTCTGCAAATTTAAGCTCATAAAGAATAAACCAAGAAGGATCCATGTAACAAAATGACATGAACGCGAATAATAGAAATCCAAATGCTAATGCCCATTCAAATTTTGACGGCCCGTACTCGCAAAGTTCAGGCCTTACGCTTAAATTTTGATTATTATCATTCATTATTAATTTACCCCGTAGAAATCTAAAATTTTTGAATCCATATAAGAAATTATGCCGCCTTTTCCGCGATAAACTTTCAGCCAGCTTACTACTTCATTAACTGCTTGAGTTATATTCCATTCAGGCCGCCACCCTAAGACACTTTTTGACTTTGCACAGTCAAGTTTTAAAATATTTGCTTCATGTTCATGATATTTATTTGCCTGATCATGAATAATAATATTTAATCCCTCATTGAGTTCAGAGCAAAAAATTTCTGTTAATTCCCTTGTTGTAACGCATGAACTCTCATCGGGACCGAAATTATAGCTGCCTTCGTATAATTCTTTATTATCAAATTGTTTCATGGCCAATAATAAATAACCGTGCAGGCATTCTAAAACGTGTTGATATGGCCGGATTGAATCAGGATTTCGCAGGATAATATTTTCATGTTTTAAAGCACTTCTCACACAGTCTGGAATTATTCTATTTTCTGCAAAATCTCCGCCGCCTATGACATTTCCGGATCTTGCTGTAGATATTGCCGGGGAGTCTTTCTTGCTAAAAAATGAATTCCTGTAGCTATAACTCACAAGCTCAGAACATGATTTAGAATTTGAGTAGGGATCATAGCCGCATAAAGTCTCGTTCTCGCGATAACCCCATACCCATTCGCGATTTAGATAAACTTTATCAGTTGTTACATTCACGAAAGATTTTAGAGATTCGCACTCTCTAGCAGCTTCTAAAATATTTACAGTGCCCATTATATTTACTTCATATGTATAGGCCGGTCTCTTGTATGAGTCTATAACTAAAGGCTGGGCGGCCATGTGTATTATTATATCGGGCTGAAATTCTTTCACGGCGGATTTTAGATAGTAAATGTCTCTAATATCAGCGAAATAATTTTTAACTCGGCCTGAGAGTCTCAATATATCAAATAAATTTTCATGCTCTGAATTTGAATCAGAAGGTGAAAGCGCATAACCTCCGACAATTGAGCCGAAATTTAGCAGGACTTCACAAAGCCACGAGCCTTTAAAACCTGTATGACCAGTGATGAAGACTCTTTTATTGCGATAAAAATTTTTTAGTCCCATAATTTCCACGCTGCTTTATTGTTATTCCAGAGGGATTCAAGCAAATTTTTATCTCTCAATGTGTCCATAGGCTGCCAGAATCCCGAATGTTTGTAGACTGCTAATTGATTTTCACGTGCTAGAGTCTCTAAGGGTTCAGCTTCAAAAATTGTAGAGTCGCCTTCTATATAGTTAAATACTTCAGGTTCAAGCACAAAGAATCCGCCGCTGATCCAACTTCCATCGCCTGAAGGTTTCTCTTTAAAGTTTGTGACTCTATTGCCTGAGATATTTATATGTCCATAACGTCCCGGGGGTTGTACTGCTGTAACTGTCGCAAAACAATTTTGTGATTTGTGAAATTCGATTAGATTCTTGATGTTAATATCAGCGACTCCGTCACCATATGTGAGAAGAAATGCCCCCCCCCCCTAAGTAATTATACACACGTTTTAATCTTCCGCCGGTCATACTTTTCTCGCCGGTATCAACAAGAGTAACTTTCCAAGGCTCGGCAGTATTTGAATGTACCTGCATTTGTCCCGTCGACATATCGAACGTAATATCTGACATGTGAAGACAATAATTTGCAAAATATTCTTTTATCATGTAGCCTTTGTAGCCTAAGCAAATAATGAACTCATTTATCCCGAAACATGAATAAATTTTCATGATGTGCCACAAAATAGGATGTCCGCCGATTTCTACCATAGGTTTAGGGCGTATTACTGTCTCTTCGCTTAAACGAGTTCCCATGCCTCCAGCTAAAATTACAGCCTTCATGATTTAATGCTCCTTTCTTGAATAAATAGAATTTTGCTAGATTTTATCAGTAATGAGCCTCATAAACAAGCTGTTATATTTGCCCGCCCCGCATTGAGTATCATTCTTTAATTTGAATCATCCCGCCCGCAAATAATTTACTCTTCGCGCATAATGAAAAAATTTCATGATTACACGCATTTATAAACAAGCGCAATGACTTATAAATTTTTGCATTCTACGTGATATACTTCAAAAAATTTATTATTTCTCAAGGAGTGTGTTACTCAGGTGAATAAATCAATGCCTGTTTTACGAATCGGAAAATATCAGCCCCGTTATCCATTAATACAAGGTGGAATGGGAGTCGACATATCCGGCCCAAATCTGGCAGGGCACGCAGCAAAATTTGGCGCAATCGGCACAATAGCCAGCGTCGGACTTGCTCACAATTCGCCGTTTTACGTCCCTGAAAAGCACAACTATTTTGAAGCAAATGAGATCGTCGTAAAAGAAGCCATAAAACGTGCTAAAGAAATTTCAGGCCAAGAAGGAATTATCGCAGTTAATTGCATGGTCGCATTGACTGATTATGACAGACAAGTCCGGGCAGCGGCAGAAGGCGGAGCAGATATAATAATTTCCGGTGCTGGGCTGCCTTTAAGACTTCCGGATTATACAAAAGATTTTCCGGACGTTGCATTAATTCCGATTGTGAGTTCAGCTAAAGCAGCAAGTTTGATTACTCGGCACTGGGAGAAAAAATATAATAGACTCCCCGATGCTTTTATCGTTGAAGAACCTGCTACGGCCGGCGGACATTTAGGAGCTATGACGATTGAACAAGTTTATGACCCTGCATTAAGACTCGATAAAGCTGTTCCCGATGTCGTTAAATATGTTCATGACGAAATGAAGAGCGATATTCCCGTTATTGCTGCCGGAGGTATATGGGACAAGGAAGATTTAAAGCGAGCATTTAATCTCGGTGCTAAGGGCGTTCAAATGGGTACGAGATTCGCTTGTACAGTCGAGGGCGACGCGTCAGAAAGATTCAAGCAGGCATATATCGACGCAAAAGAAGAAGACGTTGTATTAATTAACAGTCCTGCAGGTCTACCCGGACGAGCCATAAAGAATCCATTTGTAGCAAAATATCTTGATGGAACTGTAGAAAGTAAGCCGTGTTTTGCTAATTGCTTGACTCACTGCAAATATAGAAAGACAAAAGAAACTTTTTGTATTGCAGCAGCTCTTGTTGACGCTCAAGTCGGGAACTGGGAGACGGGGCTATTTTTCTGCGGAAGTAACGTAGTCAAAGCTGACAAAATCGAACGAGTCCAAGATATAATTTCTGAACTATTCGAATAATAATATTTTAATCAAGAGCAGCACTAACAGCCCGGCTTGAGAAGCCCCGACTTCTTAACCGGGTTAAAATTTTCCTGTCATCGAGTCCCGAAATTCGCCAAGTCTCTGCTAAATCCCTAGCGCGCGAAATCTCATCCTGCGAATAATTTAATGCCTCGTCAATAATTTCACTTGAGACTCCACGCGATTCAAGCTCGTAAAAAATTTTTGCGTTGCCCCATGATAAATGGCCGTCGATAAATAATTGCGAATATGCTAGATCATCAATTAAGCCCGACTCTTTTGCTTCACGAATTAAAAAATTTATTTGTGAGTCTGAAAGTTTTTCACGCTTTAAGAATTCATAAGCCTGTGATTTAGTGCTTGGCCTTCTCAATAAATAATTAAATAATTTCTCGCGCTGTTCAGTTAATAAATCATTCATGATGTAATAGCAAGTTCTAAGACTTTGCCTAACCTCCTAAAAATTTCGTGCTTTAATGACGGCTCAGAGTCCAAATTTATATCTTGTCTCATTAAATTTCTTGCCTCGTCGCGAGCTAACAATAAAATTTTTTCGTCCTTTACCAAATCAGCCGCGTGAAAGTCAGTTACTCCGTGCTGCCGAGTCCCGCAAAATTCACCCGGCCCGCGCTGTATTAAATCCTGCTCTGAAAGTTTGAATCCGTCAGAAATATTTATCATTGCTGAAATTCGCGCCTTCCCTTCAGGTGTTATATTTCGTCCTTCAAGTAATATGCAAGTGCTTTGTGCTTGACCCCGACCGACCCGCCCCCGTAATTGATGTAATTGTGCCAGCCCGAATTGTCCCGCGTCCTGAATTATTATAATGCTGGCGTTAGGAACATCGACTCCGACTTCAATAACTACAGTAGCGACTAATAAATTAATCCGTCCGTCCGAGAAGGCTTGCATAACTTGAGATTTTATATCGGGGCTTAACTTCCCATGTAACATAGCAATATTTAAACCGGGCAATAAATTTTTTAATTTCTCGTAAATCACAGTAACCGCGCTTAAATCTTTATCGTCATTCTCATCAATCAGCGGACAGACCCAGTAAATTTGCTCACCTCGTGAAACGGCCTCGTGAATTATCTGCAAAACTCTTCTATATTGAACGGGTGCAAAAGAAATCGTGTTAATTCGCTTGCGTCCGGGCGGTAATTCGTGGAGTGAAGAGACTTCTAAATCGCCGTAAATTGACATTATAAGAGTTCTAGGAATCGGAGTCGCCGTCATTGCTAAAACGTGAGGACTCACGCCCTTAGAAATTAAATTATTTCTCTGCAAAACTCCGAATCTGTGCTGTTCATCGACTATTACGAGCGCAAGACTCGAAAAATTTACACGTTCCGCAAAAATTGAATGAGTCCCGACGATTATATTTATAGTCCCGTCAGAAAGTTCCGCTAAAATTTGATTACGTTCTGAAGTTTTCAAGCTGCCTATTAACAAACCTGCTTTTAAGCCGAGCGGCTCTAAAGTTTTGCGCAATTTCTCATAATGCTGCCACGCTAAAATTTCAGTGGGTGCCATCAATGCTGCCTGAAATCCTGAATCAACACATGCTAACATAGCCGCAAATGCAACAAGAGTCTTACCTGAGCCGACATCGCCCTGTAATAATCTATTCATGGGAGTATTTTTTGCTAAGTCGTCAAGAATTTCGTTAATTGCTAACTCCTGCGAACTTGTTAATTTGAACGTGAGATTTTGCAGGAATTTATTATAATTTATTCCGGGCTTAAGTGACTGCGAGTTATTAGAACCTGAAAATTTTTGACGGCGCATTATTATACCTGACTGCAGCAAAAATAATTCGTCAAATGCGAGTCTATTTCTTGCGCGTATATAATCATGTGAGTCACTGGGCATGTGAATATTTTTCACGGCTTCAGAAAGAGTCATCATTCCATAGCGAGATAAAATTTTTGCGGGCAAAAACTCATTAAGGCATTTATCAGCGTATTTATTTATGACTGAATGAATTAATTTGCGTAAAGTTTTTTGCGGCATATCTGAATTTGCATGATAGACGGGGAATATTTTGCCGATTATAGAAGACTCGCCCGACTCTCCTAATATTTCAAATTCAGGGTGCGTGAATCTCGGAGTGAGTAAATTATTATCAATATAGCCGCATATAGCAAGAGTCATACCTTTGTGAATAAATTTAATAATTTTCTCGCTGAACCATGAGGCTATAACTTGGCCTGTTTCGTCAAATAATAATGCTTCAGTCCGGCCGGGTCTAGTTCTAGTATCTTTGACTTTGGCAATAATCGAATAAAAATTTCCGGGCGACAATAAATTAATTTTGGAAATAACGCGCCTGTCTTCGTAGCGTCTAGGCATGAAATAAAATAAATCCTCAAGTGTATATATTCCCAGACGTGATAATGCTTCGGCTTTCTTTGGGCCAATACCCTCAAGGATTTCAACGGGAGAACTTAATCTAACAACTTGATTAATTTGCTGAGTCGTCTTGCAAGTCTCCTGTTTCTGAGTCTATTTCCTGTTGAGCGTGATCTATTATTTTGCCGAAATCAAATAATAATGCCGCAGTATTCTTCACAAATTCCTGTTTTTGAAGGCTTAAAAATTTTATTTGCTCGTTATAAGTCTCGACTTCCTTTTGTGCTTCACCGATTATCCTGCGTGCTTCGGCCCGGGCATTTGCGAGAATGTCATCGGCTCGGTCTTCTGCGTCACGTCGGCGGGATTCGAGTTCCTGCTCAATATTTGCGCGGCTCTGTTCGGCTTTGGCTCGTTTATCCTGTGAGGCTTGAATTATATCATCGGCTGAATTTTTTGCTTTCATGATTATATCAGTAGCTTTGCTGTCAGCTTCCGAGATTCTTTCTGCTGCTTTAGTCTCTGCTTCTGAAGTAATTTTCTCGGCTTCGGCTTTAGCGTCTGCAAGTAACTGCTCAGTGTTAGCTTTGGCTTTATCTTCTAATTCTTGAGCTGCTTTCTTGGCTAAAATTAACGCGTCTTTTATTGCGTCATTCATACCTTCCTGTTTCTTGACGAATGACTCAAGCTCCTGAATCCGCGCGTCCTTCTCGTCAATCTGCATAGTATAAGCCTCTAAATCATCGGCTACTTGATTCAAGAAATCTTCAACTTCAGGCACAGAATAACCGCCAAATCTAACTTTCTTGAATACTTTGACTTCGACATCTTTTGCAGTAAGTAAATCACTCATTAGACTCTCTCTCCTCCGGCCAAGCCTCAAACATATCGGGTTTAGGTGTCAATAAATACTGCGCAGTCTCTACCATAGGAATAATCATTCCATTAATGCCAAAGACTACACCGCCCATGAATTTAACAAAATCTTTGCCGCTTTCTTCATATTCCATCGGTGATAATTCGTGAAGGTCGATTAATACCATAGCACCGTTAATTAATGCTTCACGGAGCCGCTTTCTTTCATTGTCTGAGGCGATACCCCTAAATAAAATTAATTTTCCGGGTGCAGAATTATTTGATATTCGCGGATTTCCTTCACGTCTTGATGAAGATTTTGCGGGTCTGCTGCGTTTTTCGTCTTGATATTCGTCGTCGTCGTCGTAGTCGTCATCGTTGTCAAATCCAAACCAGCGCATTATATTCAAGTTACAACACTCCTTTTTTGCATAATAAAATAATTTTCGCTAATAAATATATCACAATATTTAAAGCCTTGTGAAAAATTTAATGCTATAATCACTCGCGGGCGGTTAATTTTACAAGTAAATATATAAATTTTACAGCTACATTTACAGCTACAAAAAATTAAGATAATTGCAGAGTTAGCAGTACTTCACGAATAAAAATTTTCACGCATAATTTCTCGCACCAAATAATAACGTCCCTATTCTTACCATTGTAGAACCTTCGAGAATTGCCGACTCAAAATCGCCGCTCATTCCCATAGATAAAACGGGTAAATTTAGTCCTGTAGAAATTTTTGCGCGGTCTCGTAATTCCCGTAAATTAGCAAATGCCGCACGAGTCTCTCTCTCGTTGTCAGTGATCGGCCCTACTGTCATTAAGCCTTCAAGATATAAATTTTTTGCGCTCATAACTGAATCTAATAAACTTGAAAAATTTTCAGGAGCGACTCCCGTTTTTGCCTGCTCGCCTGAAGTATTGACTTCAATTAAAATTTTAACGACTCGGCCAAGTTCTAAAGCGATTCGATTTAATTTATTTGCTATATCAATCGAGTCCACCGAGTCAATATAATCAAAAATTTCAAGTGCTTTGCGTGCCTTATTGCCCTGAAGATGACCTATTAAACGCCAAGGGATTCGCTTTTCTCCGTAATTTGCAAATTTTTGCGCGGCCTCCTGAACTCTATTCTCCCCGAAAAAGTCAATACATGAAAATTTTTCGACTTCCTGCATTTCCTGAATAGTTCGAGTCTTACTCACTGCAACGAAATAAATTTTTTCGCTTTCACGTCCTGATTTAATGCGGGCGTTGTTGATTCTGTCTAAAATTTCTAGCGCGTTCATTAATTAATCACCATATTCTCATAGTTTCGTCAATTTTTATGCTGCTTGCGTTGAGAATTAATTTATTGCCGGGCTCTACACCTTTTTCAATAAAAAAATTCTTCTCATCAGCTGGGAATCCTTCAACAATATGCGGTTCGGGGGTGTTGCCGTTCACTATAAAGACAATATTTTTGCTTTCACGGGTAATAACAGCAGTATCAGGAATCATCACACCGTTTTGAATATCAGTAACGACGGCGGCGGCAAATTTCCGGCTTTTAACTGCATCGGGCGGGAAGAATGGAAGTCTTAAGAAAACTTTTAGCTTTTGTCCCTTAGATTTTACAGCTACAACTTCGGCTTTACGTTCTTTGCCCTCAAATTCTGTCTTGATTCTAATTTGCTTGTTATCTTTATTTAGTGCTCGAACTAGTGAAGGAGTCGCGTCAAGATATGCTATACATCTTAAAATCTGCGGCTGAGGAATCAACTTCCCGATCGGCTCATTGCGTTTAATAAAAGTCCCGTTTTCGATTAACTCAGCGTTATTAAATTCGGGGAAAGGCTCAAAGTCAGGCCATAAGCGCGAATAAACCCAGTTACCTTCTTGGCCGTCAAGTGCAGGATAAAAATATGCAGGATATGGCGCACGAACTGCCGAACCGTCAAGAGCTGCTAATAATTCACCCTTTGAGACTATATGCGGGCGCGGAGATGGATAAGTCAAAATTCCCTGCCTGTGAGAATAAATTAACTGCTCATCCCATAATAAAATGCCTTCAAGCGGCTGTTCTTCTGTGTAGCTGGCTGATTTGGCCTCGATAAATTGAAAGTGTGTTAAATTATAGCTCTCGTACCAGACTCTATACATTTTATAGCCGAATAAAGCAATTACGAATATAATCGTGTAATTAATCAGCCTTTGAATCAATAATAATATTTGCTTGCGTTTTTTCCTGCTCATTTACGTTTATCGCGCTCGATTTCTGCAAATGCGTCATGATTGTGAATGCTTTCATAGCTCGTAACGTTGACGCTGTACCATAAAATTCTATTCTCATTATCAAGACTCGTAGCAAGTTCCCGCAAAACATCTTCAACAAAACGCGGCCTCATATAAGATAATTCCGTGATATATTTCTCGTCTTCACGCTTCAAAAGTGTAAATAACGGTGCCGACGCAGAAGACTCGATCATGTTAATTAACTCTTCAAACCAGACTAGACCCGAACACCTGACATTTAACGAGACTAGGGCGCGCTGATTATGTGCTCCAAATTGCGAAATTTCCTTAGAACACGGACAAAGAGTTTGAATGTTTAAAGCGAGTCCGATAATCATATCAAAATTTTCGCTTTCTTTTCTGCGTTCGTGGATGGCCTCAAGTCTGACATCACATTTTGAGAAACTTTCAATCTTTGAGACGGGAGCTTTTTTCTTGAAATAGTACGGGAATTCAAATATAACTGAACTCTCAGAGGCATTTAATTTTTCGCATAGTCTAGTCGTGAAAGCGTCAAGATTTGCCGGAGATACCCGCCCGCGATATTCTTCTAAAGTCTCAATAAATCGGCTCATGTGAGTCCCCCTGTACTCATGAGGGAGCATTACACTCATTGATACATTTGCGATAGTATTTTGCGTTTGATTGTCTTTATCCATTAATATAACGGGATAACTCACGCCCTTAACGCCGACTCTGTCAATCTGAATATTTCGCGAGTCCTTCTCTCTCTGAACGTCGCGCATAAATTTATTATTATTTCCCATTATAATATAACTCGTTGCAATCTAAATCTAATTCATTATTCCATATTATGCCATAGCCGCCGGAGTCGACTCTTACCTGCTCAAAGAGTCCATTTACGTAATTTAACATTTGGAAGTCCGGCAATTTTTGCATTAACGGCTTGACATCATATTTTTTCATAGTGCCGTCCTGAAATTCTGCGAGTAAAATTTTATCATGAAGCGGCGTTATATTCTTGACTCTGTGAAATACCATAATTGAATCACCTCAAAGGCTGCAGCTTATAAATATTTTGAGTGTTCCACATTTTTAGCAGCTCGGATTGATTAATTTCTGCCCATTCTTTAACGAGAGAGACAGCGCGGGGGGGCAAATCACCTTGAATCATCTCAAGAGTATTTATATCAAATTCACCCATATATTCTCCGTAGAGTGCGTGAAAGTGCGGGGGGGTATGTTCTCCGATCCGGAAAAACATTTTTATAATAAGTCCGTAAAATCGCGCTATTTCAGGCATTGTAAATCTTCCCTTCTCATAATTACGCGGCTGTCAGCAGTCTCCCATATATGAATCTCGTATAATTTGCAGTTATCGCGAGTCAAAAATTTATCGAGTTCTGCCCAGACCCATAATGCAATATTTTCCGCGCTCGGCTGTGAGATTATATCATTTAAATATGAATGATCTAAACGCGAAATAATTTTTTCTTTTACGAGTCCCGACAGCTCCACGAAATCCATAATCATGCCTTCTGAGTCTGGCTGACCTTCAAGAACTACGCGCAATTTATAAGTATGTCCGTGAAGTTTTTCGCATTTTCCGTGATAGTTAATCAAGTTATGAGCAGCATCAAATTTAAAATCTTTACATAGCAGCATAATAATTTAATCTCTCCATCTGTTATGAAGCCAGAACCATAAATCCGGCCTCTTTCGTATAAATTTCTCCAGTGCTTTATTGCATTCAAGAACGGTGAGTCTCAATCTTTCGTCATGATTTAGACTCGAGTCAGGCATTTTGACGGGCTCAAAAATTTCGATTTCATGCTCAAACGGTGCTAATCTATAACTGCAAATAGGAATAATAGGCGCGCCCGATAATATTGACATGACAGCGACTCCGGGCATATTCGTAGCATTTCGGCCAAGAAAGGGGACAATCATTTTGCCTGTGCCTGATACGTCATTCAATGAAGCAATATGAGCCCCGCCCTTAAGCATTCTAATTAATTTCATGACGGAAAAATCTTTATTTATCATGAACATTCCGCCCCGCTCGAGAGTCTCAAGCACATAATTATCAATATCTTTATCATGCATGGGAGTATATAACACGTGCAATTTATTATTATGATTTATTGCGTTCAGAGCTACAAAATTTCCGAGTAATTCCCAGTTGCTGAAGTGTGCAGTTAAGAGTATTGCGGGCTTATTCTCGTCAAGTAAATTATTAATAATTTCGAGTCCGTGAACTTTTTTGACCCAGTTAAAGACTTGTTTATTATCATGCTGCAAAATTAGAGTCTCCGTTAAAGTCCACGCTAAATTTTCATAAACTTTTCTGCGGATTTCTTTGCGCCACTTTGAGTCACTCTCAGGATAAGCAATCTTTAAATTTTCGTCAATTCTTTTAGCGCGGGGGTGAATCAATTTAAGCAGGCCGGAAAAAAATTTTGCTGTGATTTGCCCCCGAATGCCCTTATTTGCGAACGACTCAAAAAATTTTATTGCTGTAACTGCTGCCTTCATTGTGCGTCAATCTTCCTGTAAAGAGTCATAATCGAGTCCGCGCACCTCTCGTGTGAACGTCTTGATTTCAAGAAATGACGCGCTGCCATTGCCATATGACGGCCTTTCTCACCGAGTCCAAATTTTATTATGCGATTCAAGTCAGTATTATCGTCAAGCAAGAAATAACCGCCCGGCCCTAAAATCTCATCAAGCCAGCCCGATTTTCTTGACGCTACAGCAGTCCCCCTCATTGTAAGCAGTCCCGCCCGCATTGCCTCACGAGGCCCGATGTCATTTGCGATATATACACCGCTCAAAGCCTCAGGACGCAAAACTTTTTGCGAAATATCAAAAATTTCATAATCGCCTTCAGGTAAAGCAATATTATTATTTGTCCCGTAAATAAATACTGCCTTGTGAGTCCCCTCGCTCTGAGTCTGATTCACAAGTGAGTCAAAAACGGGATAAATTACGCCCTCGCCGTTATTCGCGCCTTCAGTAAATAATCTAGTCGGATAACCTGCCCAGCAGCTTTTATCTAATAAAGTGTGAACAGTCCTAGAATGCAAGCGCACAATTTTCCACCAAAACGGAGCGAGTCCGAATAAGTGCCAGATATTTTTATGAGCGAAAATGTTTCTAAATCTCTCAAAGCCTGCTTTATAGTCCGAGTCCCTTGCGTCAATTATATTTAAATCAATATCACGCGAATATTTTTTCAGAGCTGCGGCCATGTCTCGAATAATTTGACCGAAAACGGGATTAACTGACTTTGCTATATACCAGTTACAAGAGAACATTTTTATACAAACTCGGCCATGTTGAATTTTTTGCGGCCTATTCTGACAAATAAATATTTATTATTTATGAGCGATTCACGATTTATATTTGCTTTCTCGTCTGAAATTTTTTCACCGTTGATTGAGACTCCGCCCTGACGAATTGCGCGCTTGGCCTCGCCGTTACTCTCACAAGCTCCCGAAGCAGAAATTATATTTACTACACCGGCCGGGAATTCGAACGAGTCAATTTTCTTATATGGGACTTCTTGCTTTAAAATATCGCAGGTCTCTTCACTGACATTAGCGAAATCTATAGACGGGTTAAATAAAATCTCGCTGACATTTACGACACTTTTTGCTGTATTCTCACCGTGAACTGTGCAAGTTACTTCATAGGCGAGTCTTTTTTGCGCGAGTCTCTTTTCAGGCTGTGAATTATGCTCACTGATTAAATTTTCTATTTCGTCAATCGGCATGAAAGTATAGAGCTTCAATAATTTTGCTACGTCTTTATCATCAGTGTTAAACCAGAATTGATAGAATTTATACGGGCTAGTTTTATTTGCATCAAGCCAGACCGCCCCGGCCTCTGTTTTGCCGAATTTAGTCCCTGAACTCGTCAATAATAACGGCTGAGTCAACCCGAAAACTTCTGCGCCGCTTGTACGACGTATATAATCAGAACCTGCTAATAAATTCCCCTGCTGATCATTCCCGCCCATTTGTAAACGGCAATTATAGTGCTCATTCAAATATTTGAAGTCCATAGCCTGCAGTAACACATACGAGAATTCAGTGTAAGAGATTCCTTTTTCCGGATCTTCAAGACGAGATTTAATATATTCACGTGCGATTAAGCTATTAACCGAGAAAAATTTGCCTATATCGTGCAATACTTCAAGAAAAGTTATCTTGCTGAGCCAGTCATAATTATTTAAGAGTAACGCCGAATTTTTGCCGCAATCGAAATCGAGAAATTTTTTTAGCTGGGATTTAACGCCTTCTATATTATGCTGCACAGTCTCAAGAGTTATTAAATTTCGTTCCTTGCTTTTACCCGATGGATCACCTATTAAGCCCGTGCCTCCTCCTGCCAGTGCTATGGGACGATGTCCGAGCCTCTGAAGCCAGCCGAGAGCCATTAACGGAATCAAGTGCCCGACATGTAAACTGTCAGCAGTAGGATCAAAGCCTACATAAGCTGTAATCATTTCTTCATTCATGACTTGCGCGAGTCGTTCTTCATTAGTACACCATTCAAAATATCCCCGCTGCTTTAGAGTGTCAAATGCATTCATGTAAAATAAACCCTCTTTATATATATTTATTCATGATATTAATATTAATTTGAAGGTTATTATACATTATTTGCGAGTCTTTATTGCTATGTTGAGTAATCAATAACGAGTCAAAAAATTTTTATTGCGCGTAATATTTTTATGAATGAATGCGATTCCGCCCGTTTTTTATCGCGTTTTGCCCTGCGTATAAATGCCTGTTATATATTTTATGAGAGACTCCCAGCCGCTATTATTGCGTTTTGCCTTCTCCTGTATTATTCAGCCTGTGAGTCCCCCGTTATTATTTCAGAGCAGCAATTTTCTTATCCCAGCCGCTTATTTTCACGTGAAGTAGCATCAACGTACAGCAGACTATCCAGCCGACAGGGTAGCCAATCGCAATAAAATATATTGAACTAGTCAAGCGCGATATTATAAACAAATAAATTTGCCTGAAGACTACGAACGAGCCAAGCATTATTAACATGGGAGTCCTAGAGTCGCCGACTCCTCGTAATGCGCCCGCGTGGACTTGATTAATTACGTTGAACGGGTCAAAAATTGAATTCAAGCGCAAGAATAACACCGCATAATATAAAACTTTCTCATCACGATTAAATAATGACGCTATGAACGGCGCGAAAATATATAGAAATAATATAATTGTCCCTGAAATAGTTAGAGAAATTTTCAGACATTCACGCATTCCGAGCCTAATTCTTTCGTGATTCTTTGCGCCTGCGTTCTGCCCGACATAAGTTGTTATTGCCATTGCCATACTTTGAGTCGAAAGTGTTACGAACGCGTCAACTCTTGCATAAATCCCCCATCCTGCTGTAGCTGCTGCTCCGTAAGAATTTATATAGGCCTGAACAAATACATTTGAGAAAGAAGTCAAGGCCATTTGCAGCCCCGCCGGGAATCCTATTTTTATTATTTTACTGAGAATAGCAAAATCTATTTTCATTTCGTGCCATGTTAAACTATGAACTTCATGACTCCTGAATAAACGCCAGAAAATTATTAGACCTGATACTAACTGCGCTATAATCGTGGCATATGCAACACCGGCGACTCCTGATTCAAATTTTATGACGAATAATAAATCAAGAAATATATTTAATATCGACGCTAGAATCAAGAAATACAGCGGCCTCTTAGAGTCTCCTACAGCGCGCAAGATTGCCGAGCCCATGTTATATAACATTGTCCCGCCCAGTCCCAGCGAGAAAATTTGCAGATATACAACAGCTTCTTTAAAGACGCTGGGGGGAGTGTTCATCATTCGCAGTAAAAACGGGGTCGCATAATAGCCTATCATAGAAATAATTAACGACATTATAATTGTAGCAACTACTGCAGTGTGAGTCGCACGCCGTAAATTTTTTATGTCCTTTGCGCCGAAATATTGAGAGATAACGACGCTCGCTCCCATTGCCAGCCCGATAAACAGGCCGATTAAAGTAATTACTATGGGCATAGTAGAAGTAACTGCACCTAAAGCATCAGCACCTACAAAATTTCCTACGACTATGCTGTCAACTGTGTTATATAATTGCTGAAATATATTCCCGATAAACAAAGGGAAAGCAAAACTTATCAAGTGCCGCCATATTACGCCCTCCGTCATATCTCTTACTGTTGAAGCTGAAAACTTTTCCGGCAAATTTTTATCCCCCCTTTGAACTTAACAAGATTTTATGCCATGATTCAAAGAGGGTCAATGCAGATTTTATTATTTATTCGGGAACTGACGCAAATAATTTCATTCTTTTCTGCACAATATTATATTTCGGGTTAGCTTGCTTGATTAAATCGGCCATAATTTCCGGGTCGTCCGGCAAATGATAAGTACATAGTGCGAGCTTAGGGGCAAATTCGCGTAAAACTCCCTGAGCTCCGGCCAACATATGACGCTCAAAGCCTTCAATATCGGATTTAATGAAATCGACTCGGGGTAAATTATTCTCGTGAACAAAATCATCGAGTCTGACTGTTTCAACACTTGAGGAGTCTTTTATTTGCGAGTCAGAATTATTTATAAATTTTCCGCTCGAAGTATCTTCAGTGTTAATAAATATTGCGTTAGTATTCTCATTTGATAGACCTTTTTTGACGGGAATAATATTTTTATTGAGTCTTGCTGTCTGCTCTAAATAATGAAATATTTTATCAGAAGGCTCAAATGCATATGTAGTCGCTCCCCTCACTGAAGAATAAGCCGCAAAATCTCCTATCCAGCTGCCAGCATCGATTACAATATCGCCGGGCTCAACTGTAACATTTACTTGTGAATTAATAAGCCCGTAAAGTCCTTCAGTCAAAAATTTATCGCACTTGTTAAATGTCGCCTCATCGTATTTATCATCACAGAATATATAAGAATAAAACGTATCATCAAAGACTCCTGAAACGAGAAATCTTTCATTATCGCTGTCTAACAAAGGGAGTCTTACATTTTTTATGTTATATGATTCATTATCCGGGTGAAGTAATCTTTTGACATGTTCATTTACATAGAGTCGCGAGGGTTTATGTAAAAATTTTTCACATATTGAGTCGGCCATAAATAATATAAACTCTTTAGGCGTATAAATGCCATGACGTAAACGCCGGAGTCTGATTTTTAACGAGTTAATATTCATAAAAGGTTAGCTCCCTGAAAAAATTTGCACGCAAAAACGCCCCGCCGTATTCACACACGACAAGGCGATTGATTTATGATTCAAATTAAATTTTTTTGCTGAATTATTGTGATTATTATTTAGACAAGTTATTAAATGACATAATAATATCCTGATACCTGATACCTGATACCTGATAC
>JAFSWW010000096.1 GCA_017444345.1 Synergistaceae bacterium
GGAGTAGAATATAAGGAAAAAATTTCGCTGTGTCCATAAATAAATAATTTTAGCGTGTTGAATATATCATAAAATCAGCTTGCTGCAAAAAATTCGGGTAAATCAGATTTATATAATTTATCCCTGTCAACTAAAAGATTTGGCATGATAATCCGGCCTCTTTCTGACGTTGAATTAACATTTAGAATGACTCGTTTTCCTGTTTTGCTGTTATTCTGAGAGTCAAATAATACAGTTGTAAATTTTTTCATGAGAGAGTCAAAATTTTCTGTGTCGTCTTCAAGATTAAGCGAGATATTTACAAATTCATTTTTCAGGCCGTCTAAATCCGTGAAAATCTTATCCAGCAAAATTTGTCCTCTGTCATCGATTGAGCCTTCAATTAAGCACGGCATATCTTGTGAAATATTACCCTTGAGATCCTGCCACTTATTAGGAAATATAATAACATCTATGCTATTTTCCGAGTCATCAATTTGAAGACTGCACATATTATCGCCCTTTTTCGTTGTGCGTTCCTTGAGACTCGTTATAATTCCGCCGAAAACGGGTTTAATATCTTTACTGCGCCACCCTGATATATCGCCTATAGTGCAATTTATAAATTTTTCGAGCTTGGCCTGATATTTATCAAATGGATGACCTGAAATATACAGCCCTGTTACTTCACGTTCATAATTTAGTCTAGTGTGAGAGTCAAATTCCTGCGTATCCGGTAATTCCGGCTCTGAAGCTTCCTGCTCGTCTTCTAATTCACCGAATAAATCAAGCTGACCTAATTTTTTGCCCTTGTTGACTTTTGCCAAAGCGTCGAGATATTTTTGCAGACCGTCAATTAATTTTGCCCTGTTCGATAAAAGACTGTCAAATGCTCCGGCTTTAATCATGTTCTCTATTACAGTTTTATGAATCACGCTCAAATCTACACGCTTCACAAAGTCCCATAGCGATTTAAATGAGCCATGTTCTGAACGTTCACGAACAATCATATCTACTACATTATGACTTACACGAGCGATCGCACCGAGTCCGAATCTGATAAAATCACCAGTTGCCGCAAAATTTTCAAATGAAGAGTTTATATCAGGCTGCTTAACTGGAATCCCGCTCCGACGAACCTGCAAAACATAACGCCCGAGAACGTCCTTTTTTGCCTTCATCTGACTTGATAAATACGCCGCCATGAATTCAGCTTTATAATTTGCCTTAAGCCACGCAGTATCATAAGAAATTAACGCATATGCAGCACTATGGGATTTATTAAAGCCGTAACCTGCAAACTTTTCTATTAAGTCAAAAATATGTCCGGCCTTCTCTTTATCGACATGCTTTAATTCAGCACCTGACATAAATTTTTCGCGCTGTTGATTCATGACTTCTATTTTCTTTTTGCCCATTGCCCGCCGTAAAATATCAGCTTCTCCCAGTGTATAACCGGCCAAGACGCTGGCACACTGCATAACTTGCTCCTGATACAAGATAACGCCGTAAGTCTCCCGCAAAACATCTTTTAACATTTCATGCGGATAATTCGGCTCTTTTCGTCCGTGCTTGCAGTCAATATAATCGTCCACCATTCCGCTATCAAGAGGGCCGGGCCTGTACATTGCCAAAGCTGCGACTAAATCCTCAAATCTGTCAATCTTTAATTTGCGTAACATTGCCCGGATTCCATCAGATTCAAGCTGAAATACTCCTATTGTGTCAGCCTCCTGCAATAATTTAAAAGTTTTCGGATCATTCATGTTGTCATTAACTTTGTCTAAATCCGGTACTTCTTTGCCGTTAAGCTGAATATTTTGTAAAGCCTCCTGAATAATTGAAAGAGTGCTCAAGCCTAGAAAGTCCATTTTTACGAGGCCTAATTTTTCTACAGGTTCCATAGTGAACTGCGTAACTATCTGCGAGCCTTCTAATTTCTTAACCGGCACTAAATCCGTAATAGGGCATGGAGTAATAACAACTCCGGCGGCGTGCTGGCTTGTGTGGCGTGCAAGACCTTCAATATTTTTTGCGGTGTCGACTAATTTTTTAACTTCTTCATTATTAGCGTATTCTTCGGCAAATTCGGGACTCTTTGCTAAAGCGTCATCAATATTTTTTGCCATTAAGGGAATTAATTTCGCTGTCCTGTCAGTTACTGAATAGTTCATACCCATAGCCCGCCCGACATCTTTAACTGATTGACGGCCTTTCATGCGCCCGAACGTGATAATTTGAGCTACATTTGTAGATTTGTAAGTGTCAGAAATATATTTTAATAACTCGTCGCGCCCCTTGTCTGAAACGTCCGTGTCAATATCAGGCATTGAAATACGTTCAGGATTCAGGAAACGCTCAAATAACAAATTATATTTTAGCGGGTCAAGTTCTGTGATTTTCAGGGACCAAGCAACAAGAGACCCTGCCGCCGAACCTCTGCCCGGTCCTATAGGAATACGACGGGATTTTGCAGCCTGAATAATGCTAGATACAATCAAGAAATAAGCACTAAATCCCATTTGAGTAATTACTCCGAGTTCATACTCTAAACGCTTTGAATATTCTTCTGTGATTTCTCCCCGTTCATAGTCTATAAATCTTTGCTTGAGTCCTTCACGCGCTCGGATTCGTAATTCGTCATCAGGTGTGCGGCCCTCTTCAAGTTGTAAATCAGGGAGCTTATACTCTTTTTTTTCGGGGATTAATTGCACATTACAGCGTTTTGCGATTTCTACTGTATTAGTAAGTGCTTCGGGAATGTCTGCAAACTCGTTATAGAATTCTTCAGGCGATTTCAAGTAAAAATCATTTGTCGAGAATCCAAATGCATCATCCCCCGGTTCTGCGTGAGTGTTGACCTTCAATAATAATTTGTGCCAGTCATAATCATTTCTTTCTAAATAATGAGCGTCTCCGGTGGCAATTAGGGGGATTCCTGTTTTGCGTGAGATTTCTATAATAGCTTGATTAACTTTTTTCTGTTCGGGCAATGAATTCGGCATGATTTCCAAGAAAAAATTATTTTCTCCCATTATAGTTTTATAAGTATTTGCACATGAGACGGCCATATCAAAATTTTCACTCAAGATATACTGCGGAATTTCTCCGGCTAAACATGCGGAACTTGCTATTATTCCCTCGCTGTATTCAGTTAATAATTCGTGATCGATTCTAGGCTTATAATAAAATCCTTCAGTGTTAGCAATAGAAATTAATTTTACGAGATTATGCCAGCCCTTGTCATTCTCAGCCAGTAATAACAAATGATTATATCTCTTGTCATCGCGTGAATTAATACCCGACGGAGCTACGTAAGTTTCACAGCCTAAAATGGGTTTGACTCCTTGTGATTTGCAGGCCTCGTAAAATTCTACTGCACCGTATAAAACGCCGTGATCTGTTATAGCGACTGCTCGGGCGGGGTCATTCTCATCCGGAAACCATGAGGCTATTTTTTTAGCGAGCTGCTTTGTCCTGATTGCCCCGTCTAGTAAGCTGTATTCAGTGTGAACGTGTAAATGCACAAATTGATTCATTATTCGTCATTGTCTCCTTCTGTTACTGCAATATCTATATCGTTATCGCTGTCATTCTCGAAATCTTCATTAGTTGACAATAAAACAATTTCGGCGGGTAATTGATGAGCAGCTAAATAATTTCTTACTCGTTCAATAATAGAATTTGAATTTTTTGCGGGCGCGGGCTTGACTTCCTGATTATGATTTTCTCGCTTGATTTCTTGAGTCTCGCGTTTATTATTTTCTGCGGGCTTGACGGGTTTAGCTTGTGTATTATCCTGCTTTGCTTTAATTTTCGTGCAAGTATAATTCAAGCTCCCATAACGTAAAGTAATGCTCTCATAGTGATCAAAACATGCTGTTAAATCGGCTGCGTTCCTGTCAAGTTTCAAGACTTCATAACAATATCTATGCTGCATATCTAAAATTAAATTCCCGTCCTGATTAATGGGCCGAGAGTCAATTAATGCACAGTAGACTCTAAAATTTTTTGACTTGATAGAATTCATTAATTCTTCACGTAATAGCGGGGTCTCTTCTGTTACTTCATTAGGCTTGATAACAGGCACGGGCGTTACTTGACGGGGGGGCGTAAAATTTTGCTTGATATTATTATTATTTACAGGAGCAGGAGCTTTCACGAGTCCGAGCTCAAACATTCCCAGTAAAATATCCGTCCTCATTCCGCTGCGGGCATAACGCAATAATTTCAGCACGACAATTAATAATTTATGTAATTCTGAACTCTGCCATTTAGGGGATTCTTCAAGCAAAAATTTTGTGTCATGTTCGCTGATTCCGAGAGATTTTGCTATATTCTGCCACTTTGAGACGAGCCATAAATCACGAACGAGCGAAAAAATTTCTTCAAAGACTCTGACTGGCGATGCACCGGAGTCAAACATATTCTTCAATATTATATAAGCTCCTTCTTGATTCTCGCGCAAAGAAATAACCCACTTTTCAAAACTTGACCGGCTGCCTACCCCGAAAGCTAATTCAACACTTGAAAGAGTAACATTACCGGACGAAATAACTTGCTCCAATAGTGATAAAGCATCGCGCAAAGCTCCGTCCGCCTGCCGTGAAATCTCCCATAAAGCCGAGTCTTCTGCCTGAACATTTTCAAGCCCGCATATTTCCTGTAAACGCGTAAAAATATCGTGAGCTACTATGCTATGGAACGGGATATGCTGACAGCGTGATCTAATAGTAACGGGGACTTTATGAGGCTCAGTTGTTGCCATGATAAAAATTACGTGTTCGGGGGGTTCTTCGAGAGTCTTTAATAACGCATTAAAAGCAGCCTGACTCAACATGTGAACTTCGTCGATTATGTAAATTTTATATTTTGAGCTGAACGGCGCAAGAGTAACATTTGATTTAAGCTCGCGAATTTCTTCGACTCCATTATTAGAAGCTCCGTCAATTTCTATAACGTCAAGGGACTCGCCTGCTGTTATTGCTACACAATTAGAACACTTTTCACAAGGTTCAACGCCCTGAGGATCAAGACAATTCAAGGCCTTTGCGAAAATCCTAGCGACTGAAGTTTTGCCGCAGCCACGTGATCCGCTGAATAAATAAGCATGTCCGGGGCGATTCTTAGCAAGTGCATTAGTGAGTATATCTATAGCAGCTCTTTGTCCGACAACTGACGAGAAATTTTGCGGTCTGTATTTTCTGTAGAGAGAGAGACTCATTTATTTATAGCCTCCTGAAAATTGCCGGATAAAAATTTTTGTGTCAGTATTCTTTCATGATAAAAAGAGAGACTCATTTATTGCTGCCTTTCTGACTGAACAAAAACTAATATAAAAATTTCGTGCTTAATCAAATAATGTTATGCTCCTTCTTAAATAATATAATCATTATGTATCACACATTATAATACAGTTTTCCGCCGCCTCCCCCACCC
>JAFSWW010000097.1 GCA_017444345.1 Synergistaceae bacterium
AAGGCAGAGGTCTGCAAATCCTTTATCCCCAGTTCGATTCTGGGTGCCGCCTCCAGTTTATAAGGACTTCACGGAAAAATTTCGCAAATTCTCGCATTCTCACACAAATATAAAATCAAATCTTTATGTTATACTGACTTCACGAAATTAATATATTGAATCAGGAGGAAATTTTTTAGCATGTTAGGTTATGGGCTTGACCCTACTATTATTATAGTTATACCAGCTTTGTTATTATCAATGTGGGCACAGTCCCGCGTGAGTTCGACTTTTAACGAGTATAGCAGAATTCAGGCACGCAGCAACGTTACAGCAGACGGAGTCGCAAAAATGTTATTGACTCTTTACGGGATGGCAAATATGCCGATAAATCACGTCGCAGGCTCTCTCACAGATCACTATGACCCGCGAAACAGGACATTAAATTTATCTGACAGCGTTTATAATTCCCGGAGTATAGCCTCAATCGGTGTAGCTGCTCACGAGGTCGGCCACGCAATTCAACATTTAGAAGCATATTCGCCGCTTATATTCAGAAATTCAATAGTTCCTGCCGTAAATCTCGCGTCAACTGCATCAATACCGCTATTTATGATAGGTCTTCTTATGGGAAGCATGACCCTTGTCAATATCGGGATAATTTTATTTACTGGAACTCTAATATTTCACCTTGTTACGCTCCCAGTAGAAATTAACGCAAGCTCACGGGCATTAAAATTATTGGAGCAGACTCACACGCTTGACTCTCAGGAACTCGCGGGGGCAAAAAAAGTTTTGACCGCAGCAGCATGGACTTATATAGCGGCGGCCTTGATGTCAGTATTGCAGCTTGTAAGATTGCTGATGATTCGTAATTCTCGGAGGCGTTAATTTGCAGATATATATAAAATTTTATGAGATAATGCGCGGTATTTTTACAGGAAATTATGATACATTGACTCGAAATAAATATTTATATGAAAATTTTTATAGAAATCTATATAGTCAGGAGGTATTAATTTGCGCGGTATAGAAGCAGCTCTAAAAGTTTTGACGGAAAATAACAACGGGCCTATTTTTGCGTCTGAAGCTCTCAGGAAATTAGCAGACAGAGAAAAAATGAAAGTTCCTGATATAACTCTTGCATCGTCATTGATTTATATAGTAATGCGCAGGCGTGAATTATGGGAGAAAATTTCAGATGACTATTTACGCGCAAAAGAGTCTTTGCCTCCTGAAGTCTATACAAGTGTGATAGTAGGTGCGGGCGGAATTCTTGAATTACGCAGATTCTCTGAAGGCGTGTTAATTAACGGCATAGTCGAATATTTAAAGCGTGATAATGAACTCGCGAAATATGCCGGTCTAGTTAATGCAGTCTTACACAAAATAAAAGAGTCAGCAGCAGACAAGCCCGAAAAATTCAAGAAATCCCCGACTCTTGAAGGCCGTGCTTTATGGGCTGGAGTTCCCTCGTGGTCTCTTCCTGTATGGCTAAAAACTTGGTCGCGTCAAGAACTCAACGATTTATTTAATTATATGGAATTGCCCTCGTATTCGTCATTGAGAGTCAAGCCCGGAGAATTCGATAATTTAATGCAGTTATTATCAGGTCAGGGAATCAAAGCCGTTAAATCAGATATTTCTGACGCAATACACTTAAACGAGTCAATTTTGCCGCGAAATTTGCCGGGATTCTCTGAAGGTCTGTGCACTGTTCAGTCTGAAGGATCGATTATTACTGCATCCCTAGTAAAGAAATATTATTCAGGTTCGGGATTAATTCTTGATATGTGCTCAGGGCGGGGAATTAAGGCCGGTCAAGTTTTGCAGGATTTACCAGATTCACAAATTGAATGCTGGGAATTATCAGGCAATAAATCAAATAGTGCAGTGAACGAATTAACAAGATTAGGCGTAAATCAGCGTGCAATAATGAAAACCGGAGACGCTTTAACCCTTGAGCCCGATAAAATGCCTAGTTTTATAATTCTTGATTCGCCCTGTTCGTGTTCAGGCACATGGAATCGCAAACCCGAGTCAAAATGGCGTATGGACTGGAAAAAGTTAGATAATCTTGCGTCAATGCAGAAAAAATTACTAAATCGCGCCGTTAATTTATGTGAGCTGGGCGGTCATGTTTTATATATTACCTGCAGTCTGTTAAAGCTCGAAAATGAAAATATAGTAGCTGATGTGTTAGCAAATAATCCGGACTGTATGGAAATTCGCACGGAATTGCGCGGGCATTCATTCAGGAAGGGCAAGCCCTATGGATTATATATATTGCCTTCTAGTGCGTGGCTTGACGGGTTTTATTGTGCGTTGATATTCAAGAGATAATAATTAGCAGGTTTTGATTTTCACTATTCTACTCTGCTACGAAGTAGCAGGGTGGGCGGGTGGGAGTAGAATAAAGCGTAAAAATTTTTAGGAGGAAGGTTTTATCACTTGGGCAAAATATTTAAAATTGTATTATTACTCGTTGCCATGATTATATTTGCGTCGGGTGCTGTTGCAATATACGCCGTATTTTTCCGGCCAGAAGTTGAAGGCGTTATTCCAAACTTGAAAGAACGTTCAATTGTTGATGCAGTTGCTGAGGCCGAGCGTTTAGGCTTTGTTGTTCAGATTGAAAATGTAGCGTCAACTTTGCCGGAGGGTCGAGTCCTCGCACAATCTCCCGAACATGGTACAGAATCGCGAAAAGGTCAAGTAATAGTTTTACAAGTAAGTCAAGGCGGCGGCGAACTTCATGATGTCCCTGATGTAAGGGGCAAAACTTTAGCGGAGGCTCAATCTCTCATAAATTCGCAAGGTTTCTCGCTCGGTGATGTCGTTCGCATTAAGGAGCCTAACACAGAGGCCGGAAAAGTTATAGCTCAGAGTCCCGCATTCCCCGCAAGCATTAATTCAGGCCGCAAAATTGATTTATTAGTTCAGGAAGGCACACCCGCAAATAAAAATGTCTTGACCGTCCCCGACGTTAATAGAATGAGCGAGAAAGAAGCACGCAATATCTTAGAAGCAGCCGGCGTGAAAGTTACTGGAGTCGATAAAGTTTACAGCCCTTTATTGCCTGAAGGTTTAGCAATTGAGACAAGACCCTCGGCAGGCAGCACTTTGCAGTCAGGTCAAGGCGTAATATTAAAGCTAGCTACTCAAAAACGTCCGGCGGGATTCATGGATTCTGATTCAAATTCTAATGTCAGGCGCGTTACAAATCAGCCTCAGAATCAGCAAAATAATAATAATAATAATCAAGCTCAGACTCCGGCCAAGCCCGCAAATAATAATCGTCAAGTAAGTGTTCAAGTTCAGGGGCAGGAAGAAATTTTTATCGGCGATGACTACGAATTACCGGCAAATAATAATAATCAAGCAGGGACTCAGAATCAGAATCAGACTCAGAATCAGACTCGTACTCAAATGCCGACCCCGAGTCAAAATCAGCAGCGCGCGCAGACTCCAGCACCGGCAATTACCCAGACTCCAGCGCAGTCAGGAGGCAGCAAAACGGCTCCCATTCGTTATATAGTCCCGCCCATTGCAAGACCTATGGAATTAAGAATCGAAATCACTGACCCGGCCGGAAAAAGAACCGTCTTAAATCGTCAAGTCAGGAGCGGTGAAAGTATTAACACTTCAGCGAGCTATACAAATGAGTGCATTATAAGTTATTATTTAGGCGGCGAGTCCGTCTGGCAGGAAAAAAGGAGATAATATCATGCGGAAAACTTTATTAGCACCTTCTTTATTAGCAGCAGACCCGTTAAATTTATCAGGTTCTATTGAGTCACTAGGCAATAATTATGACTGGCTGCACTTGGATATAATGGACGGTCATTTTGTTCGCAATATGTCATTTGGAGTAGACACAGCGGCGGCACTCTGTAAAAAATTGCCGGATTCATTTATTGACGTTCATTTAATGATTGATAGATTAGAAGTAATTTTACCGTTATTTATTCAAGTTAAGCCCTCACTGATTACTATACACGCCGAGACAGAATATCATTTATTGCACGCTTCATTGATGCAGATTAAGAACGCCGGTATTAAATGCGGTGTTGCTTTATGTCCTGCGACTCCGGTCAGAAATATCGAGTCAATCTTAAATCTTGCTGATTTAGTATTAATCATGTCAGTAACTCCGGGATTAGGCGGGCAGAAATTTATAGATAACAGTCTCGATAAAGTCCGCGAACTCGTGAGTCTCAGAGAAGTAAATAAATTTTCGTATTTAATCGAGATTGACGGCGGAATAAATGATAATAATATAATAGACATTGCTAGAGCAGGCTGCGATGTAATTGTAGCCGGGAGCGCAGTATTTAAGCATGATGATCCGGGCGCGTGGCTGGCAGAAATAAAGGAGGCATTATATTTTGATTGATTCAGAAAGAGACTCGGCCCTGCAGGAACTGGGAAGACTTATAACGGAACGCCGCGAGAGTTTAGGAATGACCCTTGAGGCCGTATTTGACCGCACAAAAATCAGACAGGAATATTTGCAGGGTATAGAGACAGCAAATTATGAGAACTTCCCCGAATTAGTATACACAAAAGGATTCGTGCGGACTTATTTAAAGCTGATAGACGCTGAAGACTTGCAGGAAGATTTTATGAATCAGCTTGACCGTGCATTTAATCCGAACTCAAGAAAGCAGGAAATGCAGAGAAAACGCGGCATTAATAACTTTCTCGGCAACGGCTCATCAGTTCCCAAAGGCTTTAAAGCTGCGTCTCACTTCTGGATATTTCTTGTATTGATTCTTGCACTTGTCGGGACCGGCTGTTATGTCTGGTACGCTGTGAGTTATGGAGGTCTTGATTTAAGGAACTTGAAATTATTTAATTTTTCAGGCAGCAATAACAACGCATTATTTGAAGTCCCCGAACCTGTTTCAGGCGATTTAATTACACCTGTCAGCAAAGATTTAATTAATCAGGCTTCTATGGATATTAAAGTCGTCAGCAAAGAACCCGAAAAGAAGCCCGAACCCGTTAAACCTTCTTTAGAGATTCGAGCAGTTAATGATGTCTGGCTGAGTGTAGCATTTGGAAATTCTGCACCCGTCTATAGAAGGACTCTAAGGCGCGGCGAGTCAATGAAGTGGGATCTAAACGCACCAGCAAGAGTCGTATTTGGCCGGCCTACTTCTGCGCAAGTTATTCTAAACGGTAAGGATTTAGGCATTGTGAATCGTTCAGCTAAGAAATCAGAGACTCATGTTTATAACCCGGACGGGACGACTCAGAAAATAAAATAAATTTCTCGGCAGGTTGTTATTATAGCTGTAAATCTCACTATTCTACTCGGCTGCGTAAGCAGTCGGGTGGGCGGGTGGGAGTAGAATAAAGGATAAAAAATGTTGCCGCATTCATAATAGCAAAAATATAATAATAGCCTGCTGAATTTGTTTATTTCTTGATAAATTCTTGCTTGAAAAAGTTTTAGGCGTTATTATTTATCAGCAAAATAATATTTTATTCATAAATCTATAATAGATGGAGGACTCTTACAAGAAATGGCAGAGGCAGCAACAGCAGCAAAACCTTGGTGGCGTGAGACAATAGAGACAATTGTATGGGCGTTTATTCTCGCTATGATAATACGCACGTTCATAGTTCAGGCGTTCTGGATTCCCAGCGGCTCAATGATTCCGACTCTAGAAGTGGGAGATCGAGTCTTAGTCGCTAAATTCTGGAATTGGATATTTGAACCGTCAAGAGGCTCGCTTTATGTATTTAGATATCCGGTTGATAAAGAGCGCGATTTTGTAAAACGAGTTATAGCAATCCCCGGCGATGTAGTTGACATTAAGGACGGAATCGTTTTCATAAATGGCAAGCCCACCGAAGAGCCGTATATAAAGAATCATGATAGATTTAATTTGCGCGCTAATAGTATATTCCCTGAAGTGCCCTTCACTGTGCCTGAAAAAAAATATTTCATGCTCGGTGATAACCGCCCGAATTCGCAGGATAGCCGTTACTGGGGATTTGCGTCGCTCGATGACATGAGAGGGCCCGTATTTTTCCGGTATTGGCCGCTTAATAGAATAGGAATTCCCAAATAAATAATTATGCCTCGTTCTGTATGGTATCCCGGCCACATGGCAAAGGGGACTCGCAAATTAAATGAATTAGTCTCAAAACTTGATTTAATTGTTGAAGTTCGTGACTCCCGCGCGCCCGTGTCAACTTCTTCACCGTTGATTAAATCACTCGCGAAAATTAAGCCGGTTATTCATGTATTATCGCGTAAGGACTTGGCCGATATTGAGAAATTAAATTTATGGCTGGGAGAATTCAAACATGCATTTGCGGCAGATCTGCGAAGTAAATCGGGCTTGAACTCAATCAAGAAAGCTATACTAAAATTTAAGCCTTCACACAGGGAAGCAAGACTCGCAGTTGTAGGAATTCCAAACGTAGGGAAGTCTTTATTGCTGAACTCGTTAATAAATAAGTCAAGTGCTTCAGTCGGAAATATTCCCGGTATTACTAAGTCCGTGAACTGGTACAGAAATGAAGGTTTATTAATTGTTGACTCGCCCGGAATTCTTGACCCTCACGCAGAATCAGGAGCGCATTTAATTTTATCGTGGCTGGGCTGTGCAAAAGCTGATGTTGTCGGAGGCTTTGAGAATGCTGCGTTAATGCTCATAAAATTTTTACGCGCTAAAAATATGCTTGAGTTATTGCCCGTTGAATTTATTGATGAACCCGCAGAGCTCACACTCGAACGAATCGGGCGGCGAATGGGCTGTCTTATTTCAGGCGGACGAATAAATAACGAACTGGCCGGGCAAAAATTTATTGAAGCCTTCTCAAATGGGAGACTCGGCCCTGTATGTCTTGAGACTCCTGACAGCGAACCCGCTATAAATTTTAGTGATAATTCTCATGAGGCAATTAACTTTGTTCAAGAATGATTTAATCTTGTCTTCACGGGCTGAACCTGATGAGGCACTAGAAAATTTAAACTCTTTATGTGAACGCGGCGCAGTTATCGGCACAGATGAGGCAGGGCGGGGAGCTTTGGCCGGGCCTGTTGTCGCAGCAGCAGTATATTTGACTAGTGAACAGGAAAAAATTTTAACTCGTTACAAATTGCGCGACTCTAAGCGTTTGACTCCTAAGGGACGAGAAAATTTATTTAATATCATGAATGAAATCGGCGTATATTGGCGTGCTTCAATGGGCAGTATATCACGAATCGAACGCGATAATATTTTGCAGGCTTCATTATGGGCAATGGGTCAGAGCGTCAAGAAAATAGCTAAAAATTTTCATATTATGCCCGCTTGTGTGATAGTTGACGGAACAGAGAGAATCCCCGATTTAAATTTTCAGCAATGGAACTTAATACGGGCTGATGATTTGATTCCTGTTGTGTCAGCTGCGTCAATTGTTGCTAAAGTAATAAGAGACAGGCTCATGATAAGACTTGACTCGAAATTTCCGGCCTATAAATTCGCAAAAAATAAAGGTTATCCCACTCAAGAACATAGAGATATTATAAAATTAATCGGGCTTTCTAGTGTACATAGAGAGTCATTCTGCCGAAAATTATTATAATTATTATAAATTTGTGAGAAGGTGAGAGATTAACAAATGCCGGCGATAAATAATTTAAATGTTCAGTTAGAGCAGAATTACAATCAAGCCCAGCAGAATATAAGCACTCGACAGGGACAAATAATTAACCAGCCTCAAATTTTACAGCCCGGGCAGTTAACAAAATTTGCCGGAATCCGCACGGGAATGCTCATAGAAGGCACTGTCTTATCGCAAAATAATGACGGTACTTATACAGTTAGAGTCGAAGTCAACGGAGCGACTCAAGATTTACGGGCAAGGGCAACTATTTCACTTATACCGGGCGAAAGATTCAGGGCAGTATGGGACGCTTCAGGGCCGGACGGTGTGCCGGTTTTAAGACTTTCACAGGGTGAACTCTCTTTCTTGTCGCAAATTCCCGCACGTGATAGAGAACTTGCAACGGCCTTATTAGCTCGCGGGCTGCCATTATCTAATGAAGTACTCACAGCAGTAAAAGACGCTTGGCGGAAAACCGGATCACATCCGGGCGAATTATCTTCATTTATTGAATTATGGGCGCGAGATGTGCCTATGACTCAAGAAAACGCGTTATTATTATCTCAATATGCAGCAATGAACGACTCAGAAATTAATGACATGTGGAACAGAATACGCAAGAAATTAAAATCTGACACTTCAGACGGTCAAGACCCCGTTAAATCTCTTAAGGGCATGAAAGAAGGCAATGACGACATAGCGCAGTTTTTGCAGGCTCAATCTATATTAATGAAATCTCCGCGTCCTGAAGTAAACCCGGCTTTGTTAGCTGCTCCCTTTTGGCCGTTAGTCGAGAATAATTCACAGAGCATGACAGCAAAAATTTTCGTGGGACGTTCAGTTAATAGCGATGACGGGCAGAAATATTGGCAGGTCGGTTTTGGCTTAACCGGGAATATATTAGGAGAAGTGGGCGGGCTTGTTGAGAGCGATGGGAAGAGCTGTAATTTGACTCTTAATGCCGAGAAGCCGGAAACTTGCAGAATCATTGAACGCAGAAGACGTGATTTGCGCAAAGAACTTCAGGGACTCGCTATACCAGTCAGCTTTATAGGAATTTCTCGAAAAGCTCCGGAAAATGAGCGGGATATTTTGCTGGCTGGGCGTGGATTAGACATTACAGTTTAAAATTTATAGCGTGAATAATGGGCGGGGAGTCGTCGCGCTGATAAAAAATTTCATGATAAGCAAGGGAGAAAGTTTTTATTATGCCTCAAGAAAATTCAAAACGTGATAAGGCCGTAGCTATAAAATATGACAATCAAAAAATGGCTGCTCCTAGTGTAGTTGCTAAGGGTGAAGGCTTTATCGCTCAAAAAATTATAGAACGTGCCATTGAAGCCGATGTGCCCATTGTTGAAGATGCCGCTCTTGTCTCGGCTTTAATATCGTTAGAACTGGGCGAAGAGATTCCCGCGGAATTATACGAGGTCGTCGCAAGGGTCTTAGCATGGGTATATAAACTTGATAGGGAAGCAAGCATAAAATAAATGACTCAAGCTCAAGAATTAGGACGATTCGCAGAAGATAAAGCAGCAGAATATATTTTGTCTATAGGGTGGCGGATTATAGCCCGGAATATACGGAATAAATACGGCGAATTAGATATTATTGCGCTTGATAAAGGTAAAAATGAGCTTGTTATTATAGAAGTCAGGGCTCGGACAATCGGCAAAATTCAATCACCGGCGGACTCAATAGGTTATAGAAAATTGAGATCGTTAATAAATTCATCGCGTTTATACATTGAAGATAGTTTAAATTGGCTGGGATTCTGGCGCATTGACTTAATCGGAATAACTATTCAAGAAAAAAATCATCCCGATAACTGGACTCTCGAACACATACGCGATATAACTTCAGGAATGAATTTATTATAATTTATATTTCATATCCCCTAGGTGTGATAATCTTTCCGTCAAGAATATAGCTTTGTGAATTGCCTATTATTACAAGACTCGACATGTTAATTAATTTGCAGTCCTGAATTTCGCTAAGTGTCATAATTTCGTGATGCTGTCTTTCTCTGTCTGAGTTCACTACAAAACCGGCGGGAGTGTCAGGAGATTTATATTCAAGCAAAATTTTGCAGGCTCTCTTAAAGTGTTCAGGCCTGTGATTACTCGCAGGATTATATAAGCAGATTACAAAATCTCCAGTGCAGGCAGCAATTAATCTTTTCTCGATTATTGACCAGTCCGTTAATAAATCGCTGAGACTTATATTTACATAGTCATTCATTAGGGGCGCACCGAGTACAGCCGCCGCAGAGTTCGCCGCAGTCATACCCGGTATAATAATAACTTTTTCGCCGCTGTCTTTCGCTGTCTCAAGCATTAATCCCGCCATGCCGTAAACTCCTGAGTCCCCGCTTGAAATTAACGCAATATCCACGTGAAAATCTCTTGAAATCATCAAAGCGTCCTGACACCGCAAAATTTCATGCCTCATTGAGTACGAAATAAAGCCCTTCCCGGGCAGCAAATCGCGAACAAGATTAATATATTTTGTATACCCCGCAATAATTTCGCATGATCTCATTGCGTTTAGTGCACGCGGAGTAATTGAATCACTGCCGCCCGGTCCTATTCCTATTACATAAATCATAGAGTTTTCACAAATTCCTGCATTGCTTTAATTGCATTCTCGTGTGAAATCTTTGCGCGCTCGTCCCTGTCCTTAATGCCCGGTAACGCTGGGAATATGCCTAAATTTACGTTCATGGGCTGAAAATTTTTCGGCTTTGTCGTCTGCAAATAATACATTAATGAGCCTATACCAGTTTCACGCGGCCAAGTTGGTAATTCTTTATTTGCTAGAGTCATAGCTGCGTGAATTCCTGCGACAAGTCCCATTGCTGTGCTTTCCATGTAGCCTTCTACTCCTGTGAGCTGGCCTGCTATAAAAATTTTATTCCATTTTTTGAGCCTTAAATACTCATCAAGCACTGCCGGAGCATTCACCGATGTATTTCTATGCATGACACCGAGTCTAACAAATTCGGCGTGTTCAAGTCCCGGAATCATTGAGAAGACTCGTTTTTGTTCGCCCCATTTTAGCCCGGTCTGAAAGCCTACGAGGTTATATAATGTCCCGTCGTGATTGTCTTGTCTTAATTGTACGACCGCGTAAAAGTCTTCTTTGCCTGTTTTAGGATTCACTATTCCTACAGGTTTTAACGGGCCGAATCTCATCGAACTAAAGCCGCTCTCAGCAATTACTTCAATGGGCATGCAGCCTCTGAAATATTTTGCGTCACTCTGTTCGAAATCATGCGGTAAATTTCTTTTTGCTTTGATTAATGCCTCGTAGAATTCTGTATATTTTTTCTTAGTGTAGAACGCGCAATTAATATAATCTTCATCATGGCCGTATCTTCCAGCGACAAAAGCCTTTTTCATGTCAATTGAATCCTTTGTAACAACCGGAGCTACTGCATCATAAAATGAAATTTGCTGATCTGCTAAGACTTTAAGATTTGCCGCTAATTTTCCGCCTGTCAGAGGCCCTGACGCAATTATTGTTAAGCCCCTCGGAAGTTTTTCGCACTCTTTACGGATTATTGTGATTTTGTTATTCGATGTAATTTTCTCGGTAACTAATCCCGCAAATTTATCACGGTCAACTGCTAAAGCTCCCCCGGCCGGGACTCTAGTTTCTTTCGCGCATGAAAGTATAAGCGAGTCAAGTAATTCGAGTTCTTCCTTGAGAATGCCTTGGCCGGTTATGCGATATTCTCTATTTTCCGAGCCTAGAGAATTGCTGCATACGAGTTCAGCAAGAAAGCCCGTTTTATGAGCAGGAGTCAATTTTTCCGGCCTCATCTCGTAAAGTTCAACAGTGAAGCCCCGTTTTGTTAACTGCCAAGCAGCCTCGCAGCCTGCAAGACCGCCGCCTATGATTTTTACGTCTGCCATAATTATTAAATCATTCCTTCTCGTTAAATATTAATAGTTTATCATGTGAATATTTATTTACTCTGAATCACTCTCTACTTTGTATTTACATTTTGCGCAAAAAATAGTCGAGCCTCGTTTGTATAAATCTTCTCCGCATTCCGGGCATTTCTCGCCGGCCGGTTTATTCCATGCAACATAATCGCATTCAGGATAACGCGAACACCCGTAAAAAGTCCGTCCCTTTTTGCTTTTACGCTGTACAATATCGCCCTCGCCGCATTTAGGACACTTCACGCCTATAGTGCTTAATATCGGCCGGGTATATTTGCATTCCGGATAATTTGAACACGCAATAAATTCTCCGAATCTCCCGCGTTTCTGCACTAAATCATGGCCGCAGTTCGGACATTTCTCGCCGATGGGATCAGGAGCAGGCAATTTAACTTTAGGGGCGTTTTCTGCTTCACTCAATGTATTAGAGAATTCCCCCCAGAACTCACCGACGACATCGAGCCATTTTCTTTGTGACTCTTCTATCTCGTCTAGTTCCTTTTCCATTTGGGCAGTAAATCCCGCGTCTACTATTGATGATAAATCTTTACGGTTGAAATACTGCGCAAGAAACTCATCAACAATCAAGCCTAGTGAAGTCGCCTTAAATCTCTTCTCGTCATTCTTCTCGATATAATTCCTTGATTCAAGAGTCCCCGCTATTGTCGCATAAGTTGAAGGCCTCCCGACCCCGTTTTCTTCCAGAGTCTTAATTAATCCCGCCTCTGAATATCTTGCCGGAGGTTTCGTAAATTTCTGTTCGTCCTGAGTCTTGATTAATTTCAAGATTTCACCCGCCTTTACTTTTGCAAGCACAGAGCCTTTAACGTCAAGAGGCCATAATAAGCTCCAACCGTCAAATATAAGTACTTCGCCTTCCTGTTTGAGTCCGACTCTTCCTGCTTCGGCTTTAATCGTGGATTTTGCAGTAACTGCCGCAGACATTTGGCTGGCTACAAATCTGCACCATATAAGCGAGTATAATTTTTGTTGTTCAGGCGTTAAAAAATTTCTCGTCTTATCCGGAGTCAAATTTATATCGGTCGGTCTTATTGCCTCGTGAGCATCTTGGACATTTATATTTTTGCTGCTCCCGAAAACATTTTCGCTTTCAGGTAAATATTCAGGTCTGTAATTATTCTTTATGAATTCGCGGCATGATGTTAGAGCCTCTTTTGAGATTCTCAAGCTGTCAGTTCTCATATAAGTTATTAACCCGTGATGACCTTTTCCGGGAATATTTATTCCCTCGTAGAGTGCCTGCGCTACTCTCATTGTGTGAGCCGGTATCATACTTAAGCGTCTCGATGCTTCCTGCTGCAGTGTGCTCGTTCTGAAAGGTGCCGGGGCTGAGTGTGAGCTTTCTTTGGATTTGAACTCTTTAACAATTATCTCATTTGATTTAATTTCGTTAATAATCTCGTCGGCCTTCTCTTGAGCATTAATTAACAGCGGCAAATTATTTTTCATGAGAGTTTTGCCGTCAAGTTTTTCTGCTCGTAATTCGTAAATATTTCGTCTGTGTTCGGCTTGAGCAGTGATTACCCAGTAGGGATCCGGGACAAAATTCATAATTTCGCGTTCACGTTCACAAATTAAATTAAGCGCGACAGATTGAACTCTGCCAGCTGATAGGCCGTAACGAATTTTTTTCCATAATAACGGGCTCAAAGTATACCCAACAAGCCTGTCAAGAATCCTGCGTGCTTGTTGAGCGTCGACTTTATTAACGTCAATATAATCAGGATTCATTACGGCGGATTTTACGGCGTTTTCTGTGATTTCATAGAATCTGACTCGGCATTTTTCCGACAAATTTACTCCCAGAATATCGGCCAAGTGCCACGCTATAGCCTCACCCTCTCTATCAGGGTCAGAAGCCAGCAAAACATGTGACGCATTCTCAGCAAGTTTTATTAATTCATTCTTGAGTGCTGCCTTACCCTTCACTAAAATATATTCAGGCGCAAAATCGTGTTCTATATCAATAGCAAGCCGGCTCTTGGGTAAATCTTTCATGTGTCCTTTGCTTGATTTGACTATATAGCCGCGTCCTAGCATGTTAGATAAAGTAGCAGCCTTTGAAGGGGACTCGACAATGACTAAAATTTTGCCTTTATCTGCTGTGTTCTCTAGAATTTTGCGTGGCTTAGTTGCTGCCTTGCTTTTCTTAGTTTTTGCTGCTGTAATGCCGCTGTCTTCTGATTTACTTTTACTAGCTGACTTAGTAGAAGTTGTTTTCTTAGCGACAGATTTTTTTGACGTTGGAATCGTAATTACCCCCATAAAAATTTTTTCTTAATTTTACGCAATATTTATATCACAAATTTTATAATATGAAGAAATATTTTTATCTAGTTTTTATGAAGTCGGCAAAATTTCTCACACGTACAAGCGATAAAATATAGG
>JAFSWW010000098.1 GCA_017444345.1 Synergistaceae bacterium
GTCAATTATAATGCGAATTTGTTATAATATACATATCATATAAAGGAGAAAATTTTTTATCTCATAATGGAATCTACAACTAATAATTACGGCGCAGAAAGTATCAAAGTCCTTGAAGGTCTGGAGGCTGTCAGAAAACGCCCCGGAATGTACATAGGCGACACAGGCACCCGCGGGCTTCATCATTTAGTTTATGAAGTCGTTGATAATTCAGTCGATGAGGCTATGGCGGGATTTTGCGATAAAATTCAAGTTATAATTCACTCCGACGAAAGCATTACCATACAGGACAACGGCAGGGGAATTCCTACAGATCCGCATCCATATAACGGCCGTCCTACTAGTGAAGTAGTCTTGACTGTTTTACATGCCGGCGGGAAGTTCGGCGAGGGAGCTTATAAAGTTTCTGGAGGTCTGCACGGTGTCGGAGTCTCCGTTGTTAATGCCTTGTCTGAATGGCTAGTTATTACCATTGCACGCGACGGAGTCGAGAAGACTCAGAGATTCAAGCGCGGAGTCCCTGTAACTGACCTTACAACAACGGGCAATAACGCAAATTGGCGCGGAACTAGAATTCATTACATGCCCGACCGTAAAATTTTCGAAGATGTACATCACTCGCTTGACACGTTAAAGAGCCGTTTTCGTGAACTAGCTTTCTTGAATCCCGGCCTAAAAATTTCAGTCCATGACGAACGCACTAACGAAAGACGAGAATATTTTTACACCGGAGGTATAGGCGCATTTGTTCAATATATAGACAAGGACAGGAACGCATTATTTGATAAGCCTATAGTTATATCAGGTTCAAACAATAATATTTCAATTGACGCGGCACTGCAATATAATGACGGTTATCAAGAACATGTTTACACATACGCGAATTTAATTCACACGATTGAGGGCGGGACTCATTTAGTCGGACTAAGAACGGCACTGACTAGGGCAATTAACGAGGCTGCTAGAATAAATAAAGTCCTGAAGGAAAAAGAAGACAACTTGACCGGCGATGACTTAAAAGAGGGCTTAACCTGCGTTTTATCCGTGAAATTAAGCGACCCTCAATTTGAAGGCCAGACAAAAACAAAGCTCGGAAATAGTGAAGTTCGGGGAGCTGTTGACTCGGTTATTTATGATGGACTCATGTCAGCATTTGAAGACAGACCCGAAATTATTCGCCCGGTTGTCGAGAAAGCATTACGCGCAAAACACGCCAGAGAAGCGGCCAAGAAAGCCCGTGAGTTAGTCCGTAAAGGTGCAATGTCAGGAATGACTTTACCCGGTAAACTCGCAGACTGTTCGTCAAAACAAGCTGAGAACACAGAATTATATATAGTAGAAGGCGACAGTGCAGGAGGCAGCGCAAAACAAGGCCGGGACAGGACATTTCAAGCGATTTTGCCGTTACGCGGTAAGATTTTAAACGTTGAGAAGGCTCAAATGAATAAAATGTTAGCTAATAGAGAAATTCAGACGATTATTACAGCACTGGGCTGCGGAATAGGTGCAGAATTTGACGCTACGAAATTACGTTATCACAAAATTATAATCATGACAGATGCAGACGTTGACGGAGCACATATAAGCACGCTTTTATTGACTTTCTTTTATCGTCATATGCCGGAGCTTTTATCACAGGGATATTTATATTTAGCCCAGCCGCCTTTGTATCGAGTTCAATACGGCAAAACTGTAAATTATTGCTACACTGATAAAGAATTGCGCTCACATGTTGACAACGCCCCCGATCCCTCAAAAGTTACTGTCCAGCGTTACAAGGGACTCGGCGAAATGAACCCCGAACAGTTATGGGACACGACTATGAATCCAGCGAATCGAATATTAAAACAGGTCGAACTTGATGATAATTTGCTTGCTGATGAATATTTTGATATTTTGATGGGTGAAAAAGTTGAGCCGAGAAGGGAATTTATTATTACAAATGCTCACAAAGTCAAAAATCTTGACGTTTAATATAAAATGTGCTAAACGTTGCGGAATTTATTGCCGATATTAGGGTCAGTGAGTGAGAATAAAGCAAAAATTTTCAGGAGGATATAAAAATGGTAAACAATAACAACGCTCAATTTACATATCAGGCCACGCGAATCACGACCGCAACAAAAGAACAGCTCTTATTAATCACGTACGATATTGGCATTAAAGCATGTCATGCGGCAGAAAATGCTATGCTCGGCAAAAACGGCGGTTCACCTGATTACGATTTAGCGAACAGAGAAACTATACGCGCTCAGGAAGTTATACGCGAATTAATGGTAACTCTTAATAAGGACAAGGGCGGAGAGATGGCCGACAAGTTAATGCAGCTTTATGAATACATGTATCAATTATTAGTCGATGCCAACATGAAAAAGGAACCCGATAATATCCGCACAGTCCGTGGAATGCTCGAAGAGTTAAAAGCAACATGGGAGGGCGCACTCGTTCAATTATTGCAGGAATATCAAGCGGCTCACCCAGAAGATAAAGACCTTCAGAATGCTATATTAGAACTTGAAGGCAAGAAACCCGAACAGCCAGCCAAACCCGCAGCACCTACTCAGACGGCATATAAGACAGCTGCACCCGCTCAGAAGACAGCAAAGGCCGGAGGATTCACACTTGCAGGATAATATATTAACTCAAGCTAAAGAGTTAATTTCACGCGAAATAAATTTATGCAAATCACTAAGGGCGATGATCTCTAGGGAACTTGAGGCCATTGCCCTAGATGGCGATACTGACGAATTAGTGAGACTCGCTCCTAAGAAAGACGAAATTATTTCACAGCTTCAATTACTCGCTGATACTTGGCAGGATTTGCTTTGTAGTTATGGCTTGTCGGAAAATAATGACCCAGTTAATATTAATGATAATGATAAATCAGGAGGATTCGGGCAGAAATTGCTTAATTTATATCCTGATGATTTAGAATTGCAGGAATTAGTACAGGAGACTCGCGAGATTTCAGCAAGTATTATTAACGCTCAAAACGAGGCAATTATACAATTAAGACAGCACGCGGACGAATTGAGATCAAAAATTTCTGAACGTAAGGCAATGCACAGAGCCGCAGCAAGATATTCACGCATGGGAGGATTATATTATTAGCATGAGAAAATTTTTTATTGCAGGATTAATAATATTATTATTTGCGAGTTCAATTTTTGCCGCAGATAAAGCAGATAACAGCACTACTCTTGAACGTGAACGCGAAATCGGCCGCAAAGCTATGAAGCAAATCGAGGAACAATGGCCGCTGACTACTGACCCCGCAATAACTTCACGCCTAGAAATGATATTGAATAAATTAGAGCCTTTCATGGAACGCCGTATAAACTGGGAAGTTAGACTCGTCAAGACTGAAAATATGAACGCGTTTTGTTTACCCGGCGGATTTATTTTTTTCACGACTGGAATCGTTGACGCCCTGAAGACTGATTCAGAACTTGCTGCAGTAATGGCTCACGAAATGATTCACGCGGATCAAAGGCACTCTTTACGAATGGCAGCAGATACTAACAAAGTAAATCTTGCTACACTGGCGGCTATGTTATTGAGCGGAGGTGCAGCAGCTCCCATAATTCTAGCAAATCTAGCTAACGTAGCAATCACAAGCTCATATACTTTAAAACTTGAACAGGAAGCGGACAGGCTCGGACTTGAGGCGTTAATTAAATCGGGCTATTCTCCCACTGGAATGATTACACTTTTTGAAAGATTTATGGCCGAAGAGTATAAGCAGCCTTTAATAGAATACGGCATTTACATGAATCACCCGGAATCAAAACAAAGACTCGCCGATGCAGTTAAATTTTTGCATGATAAAAATATTCCCATTGAACGAAAATATTCACTTGGCCTGTTACGTACCAGCATACGGGAAACTAAATCAAATCTTCAATTAATAATAGACAGCTCAACAGTTGCGACGGGGAATAATACTCCGGAAATCAAGACCGTATTAAATAAAGTCCGTGAAAATCTCGATAAATATTTACAGTTAGAACTCGCACCGTATGAACTGCATATCGTGAACGGAGCGTTATATATCGGCAATAATTATATACTCGGCAATGTAGACGGAGTAACGAGCCCTGACGAATTGCGGGAGAATTTGTTAAAAGCTGTGAACTTAGCGCGGGCAAAACATCCGACATCAAAATTTTTCAAGTAACGACCTCGGGGTGACTCGAACACCCGGCCTACTGCTTAGGAGGCAGTCGCTCTATCCACTGAGCTACGAGGCCAAGTAAACCGCGTGAAAATATAGCAATAATTATATATTTTGTCAAACTTTATTCATAACGTCCTAAGTCGAATACATATAAATATTCAAAGCCTTCAGATAAAAATATTGCTCCTTCTGTACCGTTGCTTCTCGATGCAATAAACCCTTGACAACATTTGCTAATAAATAAAATCGATACTAGATATTCAAGTCCGCGCAAATACTTATCGTTGGGTCTATTTGTATTATATTCTGCTAAATCTCCCTTACTGTTATAATCATAATCAAGATAATCGCACTCAGGAAGTATTAATTTATCGCCAAAAGCTGCCTTAAATTTTTCCATGATATTTTTATCTTCAGTAGCGAGATATATTATGTCAAAATTTTTTTCTTGCATGACCGTTTGAACTTTTGTAATTGCTTGTTCTGCTGTCGGCGGTACATAATGCCCCTTAGGTTTATGCGCTATTAAATCAGTACCTCTTATTTTAACGCCTAAGATCCTTTTGCCCTGTGTTTTCTCCTGTAAAATTGCTAACTTCTCAAGAACAGAGGGCTTAAATCTAATATATTTTTTGCAAAGTTCATGCATTCGTTCGACACTTAAATATTTCTTGTAGTAAAGAATACTATCTCGGCCAATAATATATTTTCTGCACGATAAAGCATCATCGAGAGATATATTACTAGGCTGCTCAAAATAATATTCCCATGAGTTAACGTGTTTAACTTCGTCATTATATAAATAAGCATTTGGATAATTCTTCATGTCAATAACAGGAATAAAATTATGTTCTTCAGCGTAATTAATAGCCATTAAAATATTATTGAAATACGAAAATAATCCGCATGTATTATCTTTACGACGAATTATATAGGGGATCTTATCAAATTTTTTTGGGCTGAATAAATTCCTGCGTACTCTGTCATGTTTCCACGGAGTATAAATAATACTGGATATTATCCGCCTGATTTTAGACGGCAAAAATTTTTTTAATATTCCCTTCAATGTATAATTATTACTGGTCTGGCTGGTCTGAACTGATTTAGAATCAACATCACGATTCATTATTAAATTGTCAAGCCCTTTCTTGAAAGTTTACGCACATTTTATCATAAATATATTTAACGTGTTATAATTTCTGCAAAAATATAGATTCTGACGGGGAAGAAATTTTTTTATTTATTCTGACTCGTAAGAACGGAGGGGCAGACTATGAAATATAATCCGGCATCAATGAATGCTGACGAATTTATTAATCACGACGAAATTTTAGACACTCTTATATATGCAGAGGCTCACAAGAATGACAAGGAATTAATTTACTCGTTGCTTGAGAAGGCCCGCCCAAAATGGAATAATAACGGCTGTACGTGTTCAGGGCTGACTCATCGGGAGGCTTCCATATTGTTAGCTTGTGAAGATCCGGAGATTATCGCGAAAATTTACAAGGTAGCCGAAGAAATTAAACTAGCTTTTTACGGAAATCGAATCGTTTTATTTGCGCCGCTTTATCTTTCTAATTATTGTATTAACGGGTGCTTGTATTGTCCTTATCACACGAAAAATAAAAATATTACCCGCAAGAAATTAACTCAGGAAGAAATACGCGCCGAAGTCATTGCGTTGCAGGGCATGGGACATAAACGACTCGCAATTGAGGCCGGAGAAGATCCCGTAAATAATCCCATTGAGTATATTCTTGAAAGCATAAAAACTATTTACAGCGTACATCATAAGAACGGCGATATTAGGCGCGTAAATGTAAATATTGCTGCGACCACAATAGAAAATTTTAAGAAGTTGAAAGACGCAGGAATCGGGACTTATATTTTATTTCAGGAGACTTATAACAAAAAAAGTTATGAGTATTTACACCCGACCGGCCCTAAACATGATTATAATTATCACACTGAAGCTCATGACAGGGCAATGCAGGCCGGAATTGATGACGTTGGACTCGGTGTTTTATTCGGGCTTGAAGGCTATAAATATGAGTTCGCAGGACTCTTAATGCACGCTGAACACTTAGAAAAAGTTTTCGGAGTCGGACCTCACACAATCAGCGTTCCCAGAGTCAAGCCAGCCGATGATATTGATCCCGACGAATTCAATAATGCAATACCCGACGAAATTTTTACTAAAATTGCCGCTTGTATTCGAGTCGCCGTGCCTTATACCGGTATGATAATTTCAACGCGTGAGAATGAACGAGTCCGCGCAAAAATGCTCGAAGTCGGAATCTCTCAAATTAGCGGAGGTTCTCGCACTTCAGTGGGCGGTTATACTGAAGAAATCAGGCCTCATGACACAGAACAATTTGACGTATCTGATCAGCGCACTCTTGATGAAGTTGTACAGTGGCTCATGAAACAAAATCACATTCCTTCATTCTGTACTGCTTGTTACAGGGCGGGGCGGACTGGCGACAGATTTATGAGTCTATGCAAGTCCGGGCAAATTCTTAATTGCTGCCATCCTAATGCGTTAATGACTCTCACTGAATACTTAGAAGATTACGCCTCACCTGAGACGAAAAGAATCGGCTATGAAATGATTGAGCGTGAACTTGAAAGAATACCGCGCGAAAATGTTAGAGAAATTGCAAGAAATAATATCGAGGCCATGAGAAATGGAAACGCAAGGGATTTCAGGTTCTAGCTTGAATCAAACTCCTTCAGGTGAAAGAGTCCATATTGCTTTTTTCGGTTTGAGAAATGCGGGCAAATCGAGTCTTGTTAATGCTATAACAGGTCAGGAGCTTTCTATAGTGTCAGAAATCAAAGGCACAACTACTGACCCAGTAAAGAAATCTATGGAGCTTTTACCGCTCGGCCCGGTTGTAATAATTGATACTCCCGGACTTGATGACTCCGGCGTTATCGGCGAAAAAAGAGTCCAGCGCGCGAAAAATATTCTTGCAAATTGCGATATTGCCGTGTTAGTTCATGACTCAACCTGCGAAATGTCAGACTCCGAGCTTGAATTAATAAAAATTTTCGAGTCCCGCAATCTTCCTTATATAATTGCATATAATAAAGCCGATTTATTACGAGTCAGGCCAAGTGATAAATTTCTAGTAAGTTCATTAACCGGCGAGAATATAAGCGAACTTAAGCAAAAAATTGCTTCACTCGCGAAAAATAGAGACTCAAGCAAAAAACTTGTGAGTGATTTATTAAATCCCGGCGATATAGTTATTCTTGTCGTACCAGTCGATAAGGCAGCACCTAAAGGAAGATTAATTCTGCCTCAACAGCAAACTATACGCGATATATTAGACTCTAAATGCTCGGCTTTTATTTGTCAGGACTCAGAACTTGCTAAAACTCTTGACTCGTTAAAGAATTTGCCCAAATTAGTAATCACTGACTCTCAAGTATTCGGGCGCGTGAATAAAATTTTGCCTAGAAATATTTTATTGACTTCATTCTCGATATTATTTGCGCGTTATAAAGGCAATTTGCGGACTCTGGTAGACGGTGCGAAAAAATTATCACAGCTTAGGGACGGCGGCAAAGTTTTAATCTCTGAGGGCTGCACACATCACAGGCAATGCGGGGACATAGGACGCGACAAGATTCCCGAATGGATAAGAAAATTTACCGGCTCGACTCCTGAATTTGAATTCACATCGGGCGGGACATTCCCGGAAGTTGACGAGCTGAAAAATTTTGATTTAATAATTCATTGCGGGGGCTGTATGCTTAACGAACAGGAAATGACATCACGACTCAAACGCGCCGAACTCGCAAATGTTAAAATCGTAAATTACGGCGTGGCTATAGCTCATATGCACGGGATATTAAATCGCAGTCTCGAACCGTTTAATCTTTCATGAAAAATTTTACTCGCATAATACGTGAAATCTTTGACTCATTCCCCGTCAAAATGCCGCTTGTTATATTCCTGATTTTATTTTGCGCGGGGATTAATACTCTGCCTTCTGTGTTCATTCAGAAAATTACGGCCTTAATCGAATTTGCGCCCCCTTCTCTTACTTGGCCTGAAATAAGCATGAATATTATAAAGCTGCTGCTCATTCTCGCAGGACTTTACGCGCTTTCACTTGCCGGAGTCTTTTTTCAGGGCTATATCGGAGCAGAAATCACGCAGGGAGTCTTACTCAATATACGGCAAAAAATGTTTGACAGAATGCAGAATTTACCCGTTAAATTTTTTGACTCCCAGTCTCACGGCGATATTATGAGCAAATTTGTTAATGACGTTGAATCAATGAGGCAGTTAATTTCTCAGGCAGCACCGAATTTATTGACGGCTATAATTACGATTATTGCTGTAATTTCCATAATGCTTTATTTTTCCATATGGCTTACTTGTATAACTTTCGCGGGAATTATTATAATGTTCACTATCACGAAAAAAATCGGCGGGCGTAGTTCTCATCATTTCAGGAGGCAGCACAAAAATACGGGTTTGCTTGAAGGTTTTGCAGAAGAAATGATGACGGGGCAGAAAGTTATAAAAGTTTTTTGCAGGGAAGATAAAAGCATTCAGGAATTCGAGAAAATTAATAATGAATTATTCACCCAGTCAGAACAGGCTAATAAACGAGCTAACACACTAGGGCCGATCTTAAATAATATAGGCAATATTTTATATGTAATAACAGCTTTATCGGGCGGCGCATTAATCCTAGCAAATATCAAAAATTTTAGCATTTCCGGCCTTCCTATGAGCATAAGCGTAGTACTTCCATTTTTGAACATGACAAAACAGTTTGCAATGACTGTGAATCATTTATCTATGAATATAAATTCCGTTATTTCAGGACTGGCAGGAGCTGGGCGGATATTTGAATTAATTGACTCTGAACCTGAAGACGATTCCGGGAAGATTATACTTGACTCGCGCAAAACACTGGGCGATATAGAATTTTGCGATATAAATTTTGCATATAATAACAACGTAAAAATTTTACATGACATAACTTTATCGGCCAAGCCCGGACAAAAAATTGCTATAGTAGGCTCAACGGGTGCAGGGAAGACAACTATTGCGAATCTCATTCCGAGATTTTACGACGTTCAATCAGGAAAAATTTTACTTGACGGCGTTGACATTCGCGAAATAAAGAAATCTTCTTTGCGTAAAAATTTGGCTGTAGTCCTGCAAGACACTAATTTATTTAGCGACTCAATACTCGAAAATATACGTTATGGGAATCTAAGCGCGTCCGATCAAGAATGTATTAATGCGGCAAAATTAGTCGGAGCTGATGACTTCATTACTCGACTCCCTGAAGGCTATAACACATTTTTAACGGGAGCAGGGGCAAATTTGAGTCACGGTCAGCGGCAATTAATAGCAATTTCACGAGCAGCAGCAGCAAACCCGGCTATAATGATTCTTGATGAAGCAACATCTTCAATAGATACTAGAACCGAGTCACTCGTACAAAGAGGGATGGACGCTTTAATGCATGGCCGAACAGTTTTTGTGATAGCTCATAGGCTTTCAACTGTGAGAAATTCAGATTTAATACTAGTTATTGAACACGGGCAAATTATCGAACGGGGGACTCATTCTGAATTACTCGCTAAAAAAGGAAGATACTATAATTTATACACAGGAAAATTTGAGCTTTCATGATTGCAAAATTTTATCACAGTGCGGCAAATTCAAATTCTAACTGGTCATACTAAAAATTTTCAGGCGAAATATCCCCCTTTTGCACATGCCTAACAAGACAACTGCAAGCAAAATACTTGACAATCCGGAATTACAGCCGCTATTACTCTTAGACAATGCATAATTATTATCACTCTCATTATAAAGCCAGTCATTAAGCAAGTTCATTACTTGAATTCTTAAATTTTCCGGCATTTTGCTTATATTCAAGCCGTGTGCTTGCGTATCATCTACGAATAAATAAATATTTCTGCCGTTATCAGCCTCTTCAAGCCTGCCGTAATACCAAGGGTCTGAGCTCCCATGAAGCATTATTACATTACTTGTATTATTTTGCGTCCAGTCAATTATTTTATTTCGTAAATCGGGATTGAACGTGAAAATCTTGCGCTGTTCGGGCGTGAAAATCATTCTTGAATATAGGCCGCTTTCTTCATTTTCGTTTATGGTCAAATTTAAGCCTGCTTTATTTAATTTTTCGCGCAAATATTTAAATTTATAGCCGTCTTTACCGTTTTCTTTGTGAGCTTGGACTTCATACGGGAAGAAATCAGCAATACTATTATCGCCGTCATCAGCTTTCATGAATTCAAGCATAGTATTTAAATAAATTTGCCGGTCATTGCTATTTTCTCTAGGCATGTTCAAAATATAATCAACCGAGACAAAATTTTGTTCATACTGCCATATTTCCTCGACGAAATCCAACGCGTAATAAATCTCATAATCCTTTGAGATATTATATTCAGGCCGTAAACTAACATCAAAGCTCGTTATTCTATTAGCCATTAATTTAGGCTGTAAGAATTCACGTTCTCTAATCAGCTCAACCTGAAAATCAAGCATTAAATCACGATATTTTTTTGCCTGCTCACTGCCATAACGCTCCGTGCCGATATTATTATTAATTGCGTCAATCATTCGCATATCTTCCTGACCGTTGCAGAACGGCGCGACATATGACACGTAAATATCTGCGTCAGACGGGTAATAATAAGCATGTACATTAGTTGCTTGGCCGCCCTTGCTTGCTCCTGTAAAAATAAATTTGCCCGTTAAAATCTGCTTTAACTGCGTGATTATATTATGAAAGTCGCTTGAAGCGTTATAGTCCGTCAAATATTCCCATAAATTTGTGTCATTTACTGACAATCCGGCCGGTGCTGACTTCCCGAAATATCTATATTCAGGTGCTATATAATTTGCGTCAAAGATTTTTGCGAGGTCTACTCTGTCATCACTTGAAAAATTTTTGTCCTGAAGATTATAGCCGCCCACGTTAAATATATTTATCTTGTCAAAGCCTTTAAAGCCTATTTCTACACGTTGAGTAAAATATAAATCGCTCGCTCCATCCCAGTCTAAAGGCTGCTCAAATGTTATTATATATTTCTCGTCAAAAATTTTATTTTCCTGTGTGATTTCCTGAATAGATACAACACCGTCAAGAGTTTCAAGCATATTTTTTAACGTCTGAGCATATGAAGCCCCCGCACTAGCTAACGCTATTATTACTACAATCAAAAATTTACGCATTCCCTGATCTCCTTTTATTCAAAATTATAACAATAGGAGATATTATCATGATTATTTTTTCCGTAGTCAAGAAAATCTTCAAATCCGATTAAACCGTTCACAAGTTTTGCATGATTCCCGCATTGAATCAGGCAGCACGGCAAATAATGAATTCCCAGCGAATTCTTAAACTTTAAATCTTCCTGAAATGCCTTCATTGCTTGGCCGTTATAATAATATTCACAAAAAATTTTCTCGTTTATTCCTACTTCACGGGCTATATTAATTAATTCGCTGTCTAGTGTCGTTTGTCTGCCCTCTAAAATTGTCGCCCGTCTCAATCTCAACAAATATAAATATGCTTTATAGGGATTAATCAATTCTGCGGCCTTATAAGCAACATTTAACGGGTATGAAGATCTGTGATTCTCGTCAAATAAGTGAAAATTTGCCATATTCATGGGAAGACCGCCGATATTTTGCTCACTTAGATAAATTTTTGCGAGACGATTATTATATTTTGCGATTCCTTCTTTAGGCGGCAGCTTGAGTTCTTCAGGCAGCATGAAATCACTTACATCTCTAACAAGCCCGCTCATTATATACTTAAATATTATATGACCGTTGAAATAATTTGCTAATTTCTCGTAAACTGGCTCGCACTCATAAGAAAGTCCCATCATAGGATCTGTAAAAGTTGTAATTATAATCTCGCACATTTATATATTACCTTCTATGAATACGCCTTTAACTGCCCATGCTTTAATATCAGCAAAATTTATATAAATATTTTCAGCGGGAATATTCAAGACTCCATTAAAAATTTTCGTAGTCTCCTGTGCAAATTCCTTGAATCCCTCGTGATCTTCATTGCCAAATATGCTGGCTTCAATTAGAGCTGCTTTCTGTGAATCTCCCCGCAAATAAAATTTATAGTCGTCTTCAAGTCCAAGCATTAAATATTTTTCGCTCTTACCGGGAATTAGTGCGATTACTTGACCCATTAAAGTTTTTATCTTGATTTCTTGATTCTTGTCAATCTTAGTATTAACTCTAGCTGTAATAAACGGCATAATTTTATCTCCATTCTTGTAATTGCTGTAAAATATCATTTGCGACTTCCTGATGTTTTCGCTGGTAAGTATGGCCGGTTTTCTCGATAAAGATTAATTTATTCTCTTGAGATTTAGGCATGTGATTATTAATATTGCGCAAAAATTCCGCCGGGTCTCCGTCCGTAAAATTGTCATAAGTCCCGACAAGTAATGCCCCCGAATGCGAAATATTTTCAGCCTGTGAAAAATCCCCGTTTTTCTCCGTATGAACGTTATTTAACAGCCCCGAAAATTGCCAGTCGTATGCAGTATCAGCTATGCACTCAACCCAGCCCATAAAAGGAAATGGCAGCAATTTATTACCGTCTCCGCGTTTAACTTGTGAGAGAATTATATTTTTTTCGCGTTCAGTAACTCCTGACATCATGTGATCTAAATTTGCCGGTGAAAGCAAGAAAAATTTTTTGACTCGTTCGTCATGCTTCCGAGATAAATAATATATGACTTTATTAGCTCCCAGTGAGTGCCCGGCCAAGATTATATTTTTGTAGCCTTCTGACTCGGCAAAATTTATATACGCGTTTATATCGTCATCAGTATAGCAAAATCTCTCGTTCCATGAGCCTATTATTTCATTTTGTCCCGTGTTAATATTAAGTGTCTCGATCTGGCCGAATGCGTCATTAGTCTGTGCGTAAATAAAATCTATATTGCCCGCGTTCAAAGTGTCGCCGATATTATAATAAAACGGGTTTGAGTAAAAATTTCCGTGAATTCCCGTTATAGCTATCATTACAGTATCAGAATTTTTTTGTTTATCCTGCTTGAATAATACCCCGTTCAAGATAACGCCCCTCTTAGTAGGCACATTTAAGCGAAACATCATGATTAATTCTCACCTCTGAAGACGCATTTATGAGCCTGCGACGAGTAACACCGGTTGCAAGAAATACACTTAGAAATTATATTTTTATCCATTTGCATTTTAGCGGGTAAACTGGGCTCGCAAATTAACGGGCGCGATAAAGAAATTAACTCAATTTTTGAGCGATTAATAACATCTTCCATAGTGTCAAGACTGCGGAAACCTCCGACGACTATAACAGGACATGAAACTATTTCAGCTACACGAGCAGCAAACGGCGTAAAATATCCCTCGTTAATATGCGCTTTTATGCCAGTTACTGAAGTCCCATTACCGCTAATTTCAATCGAGTCAATTCCTGCATTATCTAATAATTTGCAAATCGTGAGAGACTCGGACTCATTTAAGCCGCCCCGTATAAAGTCGCTGCTGTTAATCTTTATAGAAATATGCAAGTTCGGTGCTGATTCGCGAATTCCCCGCAAAATTTCAAGAATTATTCCCGCTCGATTCTCTGTATTGCCGCCGTATGAGTCGACTCTGTGATTTATTGCCGGTGATATAAATCTGCTCAAGAAAAAGAAATGTGCCGCGTGAATCTGTACACCGTCAAAGCCTATTTTTTGAGCTATAACAGCAGCATTTATGAATTCTTGAATAACTAGTTTTATATCATTAAGAGTCATTTTATCGGGTTCAATCTGCATATTATATTTATAGTAAGCTCCCAGTGCAAGTTGAGCTATAACCTGGCAATTTTCAGAATGTATTATATCTACTAGTTTTCTATATTCAGGAATTAATTTATCGCTGCAAAGTCTCATCATTCCGTCAAAATATAAATCATTTTCTGCAACGCTTGTGAATCCTGTTATAATCGCTCCGACTCCGCCCCGTGCAAGTTCCGAATAAATTTTATATATCTCATCGGGCAAATTCCCGTCAATTTCCGCGAGTCCTTCCCATGTTGCCGAACGGACGAGTCTATTTTTAGCTGTCAAATTTCTTAGCTCGACAGGCTCAAATATTTGTTTCATGCTATATAAATACTCCTTTTATGATTGCGCTTGAATTACTCTGAAATTATAATTAACTACACAATAAAAACAAGAATGAAGAAATTTCTTTGTCGCTATAAAATATATAGTGATATTTGCAAAAAATATCGAATTATGAGGGATATACGCATAAAAATATTAAGAAGTTGGCCGGAAAATTTTATATTTATCGCAAATGTTAGTGTGAATGCTTTATAGTACGTGCGGAATATAATGACATGAGAAAATTTTTTATAGCGAGTGCATTATATAAATTCGTGCGCAGGGATTTAACGCGAAATATTATGATTATGAAATAAATTTTTATTCGCAAAATATATCATGGCTTATATATATATATTTATAACAGGAACGCAGCAGAAAATATTATAATAAGGGGAGAATTTATTTCAATGAGTCAAAAGCCTTTACCCAGCAAGGAAAATATTTATAACACAGACTGCCCTATACTCTACGCTATGGAATTAATCGGGCAAAAATGGAAGCTGCCTATTTTATGGTATATCGCAGACTCTGAAAAGCAGACTCTAAGATACGGCGAACTCGAACGCAAAGTAATAGGCATAACAGCTACAATGCTTACTAAATGCTTGAGAGAACTAGAACGCGACAAATTTATTAAACGCAAGCAATATAACACGATTCCGCCGACTGTTGAATATTCGCTCGCAAAACGGGGTAAAACTCTAATTCCTGCGCTTGAATCCCTTTATCAGTGGGCAGAGTCTCAAATGCGGTAATATAATATATACATGAAAGAAGGAAAAAATTTTTTGCTTAATAATAATACTTTATTCACAGTTCCAAGTGATGAGCCGCTCGCCGCACGAATGAGACCGGACTCGCTTGAAGATTTCGCAGGTCAGGAGCATTTAATCGCGCCCGGACAAATTTTGAGACGAATAATAGACAGCGACAAAATCCCCTCGATGATATTCTGGGGGCCTCCGGGAGTCGGCAAGACTACACTAGCAAGCATAATAGCACGTAGGACTCAAGCTGAATTCATAAATTTTTCTGCAGTAACAAGCGGCATTAAAGAAATTCGCGAGATCATGAAACAGGCTGAAGACAATAAAAAATTTGGCACGAGAACTATTTTATTTGTTGACGAGATTCACAGGTTCAATAAAGCACAGCAGGACGCGTTTTTGCCGTTTGTCGAGAAGGGCAGCATTATATTAATCGGTGCTACAACGGAAAATCCATCATTTGAGATTAACGGGGCTTTATTGTCGCGCTGTAAAGTTTTCGTGTTAAAGCCTCTGAGTCCTGATGACTTAATAAAATTATTGCGGCGTGCTTTAGAATTTCTCGGCAAAAATTATAAGGCTGATGACGATATATTAAAATCAATCGCAATTTTTTCGGGCGGTGATGCTCGATCGGCCTTGTCTTTACTCGAAATGATGAGCAATAACTCAGAAGTAAATCAGGACGGGCAGATTATTTTAACGCGTGAAATTCTCGAACAGTGTACGTCAAGAAAATCGCTTTTATACGATAAGAACGGGGAAGAACACTATAATTTAATATCGGCTCTGCATAAATCAATGAGAAATTCAGACCCTGACGCGGCAGTTTACTGGCTTGCAAGAATGCTGGAATCAGGTGAAGACCCTTTATATATTGCGCGGAGATTAATACGTTTTGCAAGTGAAGATATAGGTCTCGCGGATCCGGGGACTCTAGCAATGTCAGTTGCTTGTTATAATGCCTGCCACTTTATCGGAATGCCCGAATGCAGCGTAAATTTGACTCAATTAGTTATACACATGTCAATAGCTCCTAAATCTAACGCGCTTGACGTTGCATATAATCTCGCAAAGAAGGACGCTTTACAGAGTTTAGCCGAGCCAGTGCCTTTACATATCAGGAACGCTCCGACAAAATTAATGCGTGATTTAGATTACGGGAAGAATTATAAATATGCTCATGATTACAGCGAAAAATTAACAAGTATGCAGTGCTTCCCGGACTCATTAATTGGCCGCGAATATTATAATCCCACTGAACAGGGCAGCGAATCAAGATACAAGCAAAGACTCGACTCGATTAAAAAATGGAAATCCGAGCATAAATAATTATTCTTTTATGGGTTCGGGCCGTCCAAAGTAAAAGCCTTGCGCTAAATCACAGCCTGCAGATTTCAAAAATTTTAATTGTTCGCTTGTCTCTACACCTTTAGAGAGTGCGGGAATTCCTAATTTTTTCGCCATTTGTATAACAGCCGAGATTATTATATTTCCGCGTTCGTCGTCAAGGCTCTTCATCATGTCAATATCTATTTTCAGGCCGTCAAGATTAAAATCTTTCAGCACCCTCAATGACGAATACCCCGATCCAAATGCATCCATCCAAACTTTAAAGCCGTGTTCTCTTAATCTGTCAGTCTCGTGTTTCATTGCGTCCATGTCTACAGCTATTAAACTTTCTGTAAGCTCAAATCTCAACATTTCACGCGGAATATTATATTTCTTGATCGAGTCCTCTATTACTCTTACTATATCAGTGAGTTCAAAATCTAAGCGCGATAAATTTAATGATACTGGTATTAACTTTTCGCCGTTATTTCTCTCACGGTTCAACTCCTCGCAGACTCTCTCTATAACAAACGAGTCCAATTTATGAATCTGATATGACTCTTCAAGAATATATAAATAATTTGCGGGCGATAATCTGCCGTATTCGGGATCTTCCCAGCGCGTAAAGGCCTCAACTGAAGCAATTTCTCCCGTGTTCACGTCTACAACCGGCTGAAAATATACTTTTATTTTGTGAGTGTTCAGAGCGTCCGAGAATGAATTTAATATATGTTCCTGCAAATGTAATTGTTTATCCATGTCGCCGTCATAAAATTTCACGAGAGTCCCGTATTCGCGCTTTATTGAGTCACACGCCATTTTTGCGCAGTCACAAATTATGCTTATATCCATTTTAGGATTTAATATCTCGTAGATTCCGGCCTTAAGTTCAACTATTACGCCGTGACGCATGTTATTAATTCTGACGCTGAGACGTTCTATTTTTTCCGGTAAATCGTCTTGAGGGGTTATTACTGCAAAATGATCATCGTCAAATCTTGAGACTAGACCGCGCGGGAATGTGTCAAGCAAAATTCTTGATATTGATTTAAGCATTCTATCACCGCCGGAAAATCCATAAGCCTCGTTATATGTCCTGAAATTCCGGATATTGAAATAAATACATTTAGGAATTCCCCCCTTTTTGTGTAAATCTTTTATCAAGTTCGGGGCTTCCTGCCTAAAATATTTCATGTTAGTTAGTCCCGTTAAATTGTCGGTAATATTTGCTTTAGGTTCAGGCAAAGCAGCTTGTCCGGAGAGCTTTAATAATTTCTCGCGTATGTTCATATCATTAAGATACACATAAAATAAACCGCCCAGTTCTGAATCATGAACGAGTTTGCCCCAGTCTTCTATTTTCTTGATTGTGCCGTTTTTCGTGATTATCCGGTAAGTTACATAGTCATAGCCGTTGCTTGCTTTAATTTGCGATTTGATTATCTCGTTTACTTCTTCTATGTCTTCAGGATATACGACCGTCGCAAAACTCCCGCCAGTGAACCTCATAAAATCTTGAGGCGAGTCGCATTCAAATATTCGGGCAATTTCTTCACTCGCAAAAATTATTTCTTCTTCCGCATTGTCCTTATAAACGAGTAACGCCCCGGGCATGTTGACTGAAATTTTTTCGAGCGTCATAAAATTTTCTTGATTGAACAAATTAATTTTCTCTCCTTATATAATATATATTTATTAGCTGCTTTACGTGTTCGATTAAGATTTAGGGGGATTGACACGTTTTATTTACGCAATTTATCTAACTTTCAGGCTGTCAGGAATATAACGCGCTAAAATTTTCCTGAGTGAATCAGACTTTAACGGCTTAGGCAAATAATCATTAAAGCCTAGATTTATATATTCTTCCCTGAACCCTGTTCCCGAGTGCGCAGTAAGTGCTATATATTTCGCGAGTCTCGACGGCCCATCGATTAATTTTGCTTTATTCAGAGTCTCTATTCCGTCAAGTCCCGGCATTCTATGATCCAAGAAAATAATATCATAGTGATTTGTTTCTAAAAGTTTCAGGCACTCTTCACCGGACTCAACTGTATCGACCTGCGATTTATATTCTTTGAGCATCCCCCTCGCTACGACTAAATTAACAGGGGTATCATCGACAACTAAAATTTTTGCGTCAGGACAAGTGAAAGGCTCATCATTATCGGGCAGAATTCCCGGCATTGCTTCCGGTGCATTCTCTAACATTTTTTCATATTCTGCTATTGTGCCTCTAAAACCTTCCTGCGCTAATTGCTGGGTAAATTCAAGAGTGAACGTGCTTCCCTTGCCGTATTCGCTCTCTGCGTGGACTTTACCGCCCATTAACTCAAGCAAATATCTCACTAGAGTCAGGCCAAGCCCCGCGCCCTGTATGCTTTGAGTCTCGTTCAGATTAACGCGCTCAAATGATTTGAACAGCCGCGATAAATCCTCGTTTCTTATGCCGATTCCAGTGTCTATTATAGAAATTTTCATGTTGAGTCTTGAGTACTCGTTAAGTTCTCCCCTCACTCTTAGAGTAATAGAGCCCTTATCAGTATATTTCACGGCGTTATCGATTAAATTCATGATTATCTGCCTTAAATGATCCTCGTCGCCGTATAAATGTTCGGGCAAATTTTTATCAATGTCGAGAATTAATTTAAGATCCTTCTCGTGTAATGACTCAAAATTGCTTTCTTCTATATCCTTGAGCATCTGCCATAAATGATAGTCAGTATTAAATAATTCCATTTTGCCGGACTCGATTTTAGAAATGTCAAGTATATTATTTATTATAGTGAGTAAATGATTCCCCGCCCGTCTAATATCAAGCGCGGACTCTCTTATGCTGGGATCTCTGCTTTCTTTGAGAATCATCTCATTCATTCCTAAAATTGCATTCATGGGCGTTCTGATTTCGTGTGAGGTATTTGCGAGAAAATCACTTTTTGCACGATTCGCGGCGTTTTTCATTCGGGTTGACTGCTCGGCATTTAGTCGGGATTCTTCTAATTCCTTCTCTACTGTGTTCATGCGCCTGTATGTCGGAGCCTCATAATAAAAGAATATTATAAATAATAGAATCGTAGCTGACACATAAACAAATAAGAATTCGCGGATTACTACATACTGAACTATAAACGAGCCTATTAATATACAGCCTAAAATATTCATGACTATATATTGAGATTTCGCCGTGTAGAATTCCTTATGAGTTAATTGCAAATATATAGCCACTGCAACAAAATATACTACATAGACGCTCCGCCAAAGTGTATTATACGGCCCTCTCTGCAAGCCGCCAGCCGTGTCAATCAGGAAAAAGAATCCCGACGTAGCAGGAAATAAATTAAACACTAGAACCGCAAAACTTGACGCAAGCAATATAGCATTCAACATGTCAAAATTTTCGTCCCTGACCTGTACATACTCTTCAACGTAACGCATTAAAGAATACGCGTTTAAATTCACTACGGCATAATAAAGTGTTCTGACTGCGAGATTTAATCCGTGTTGATGTCCCCAGCCGTCTATTAAGAGAGTCGATACTACTTCAAGAAAAGCTGCGGCAAATGTTGACAAAGCTAAATATCTAAATCTCTTGTTTATTTCCGCGTTCGTGGCATATCTGATAAATAAAAACGCTGTCAGGACTGCCAAGAATGGGAGCATAGTAGCTTCAAGTCCGACATTAATTCCGTAACTCAGCATTTGTTAATGCCCCCCCCCCCCCTGCGTAATTTTACTGGAGGGAATATATTTCGCTAACATTTCTTCAAGTTCGAGTCCGTTTACGGGTTTGCTCAAGAAATCATCAAAACCTGCTGCGAGTAATTCAGCCCTCACACCGACAAGAGCATTTGCAGTACAGACAATAACTTTTGCGCTTGCTCCGGGTGCGTCTGTCATCTGCTTTAATTTCGCAAGAGTCTCCTTCCCGTCCATTCTAGGCATCATATAATCCATTAAGATAACATCATAAGAATTCGCGGCGATTTTCTTTAAGCACTCTTCACCTGATTCGGCCTCATCGATTTTAATTTGAGTTTCCTTCATGAGCGAGCGCAGGACGATTCTATTCATGTCATTATCGTCAACAATTAAAACTTTTGCGTCAGGAGCTTTCAGGACTTTGCGGGATTCCTTTTTCTGCTTTGACTCTTCTGATTCATATTGCTTGATTGTCTTGCTGCCTACAACTTTTTGCGGGATTACTACGTGAAATGTTGAGCCTATACCGTACGTAGAAGTAACTTCAACAGTTCCGCCCATTAATTCAATTAACCGCCCAGTTATAGCAAGTCCCAGCCCCGTGCCTTCTATATTATGAGTCTCCTTTGAAGTTATGCGGCTGAATGACTGAAATAATTTCGGGATGTCTTCTGCGTGAATTCCTATTCCTGTATCAGTTACAGTGATGTGCAGGACGATTAAAGAAGGGTCGTCGCCTCTTTCACCTGACAAAGTAAATTTTACGCTGCCCTTTTTCGTGTACTTTACGGCGTTATTTAAGATATTGACCATAATTTGATGGACTCTGATTCTGTCGCCGAATAACTCTTCAGGCAATGACTCATCGACTTGAGAAATATATTTTAGGCCTTTCTGCTCGGCTCTGATCTTAATCATATTGTCAACATCCCGCAAAACCCGCGCCAAATCGTAATTTCTTGAAGATAATTCAAGCTGGCCGGACTCAATTTTTGAGAAGTCTAATATATCATTTATTATGTGTAATAGAGTATTTCCTGCGCTTTGTATATCCAGTGCATATTCGTATATAGGGCCGGACTCATATTTTCGCAAAATAACCTCGTTCATTCCTAATATAGTAGTAAGCGGAGTGCGAATCTCATGAGACATATTTGCGAGAAATTCACCTTTGGCCGCGTCTGCTGCAATGGCTGCCTCGTTAGCTTCGTCGGCGATTTCTTTAGCTTTACGGAGTCTCTCAAGTGTCCGCTCCAAATCTCTATATGCCGGAGTCTCAAGCAGGAAAAAGAAATAATATACATTCACAGAAATTATTATGAAATTAACAGGAACATCAGGGAATAAATTAATTTGTGCGATTTGAATGACCCAGCATACAGCAAAATTTATGAATAATGCCCATAACTGACCGCGAGAAAAATTTTTGTTGTAAATATAAAGCTCCACCCACGTCCACACAGCCCATAAAGCCGGATAACCGTATGACAACAGCCAATTTAACGCGCCGGGGATTAAATTATTATCTTGAATAGCAAAATTTGCCCCGGTGAAATGTCCGACAAGCATAAAATAAAAATATGTTCCGAGTACTATATTTTGAGCGTAAAGCATTCTTTTTTTGCCCTGAGTCCTGTCTGTGCTGAAGCCCGCTATATAACGCATGAACATGAAATAAACTCCGCACGATGCAATTTGCCATATTAACGAGCAGTAATATTTTGAAGTAATTGACCACGTAGAATCTTTTGCAAGAATTATCGAGACAAATACATCAACTATGCTGCTTGCTGTCGTCATATAACAATATCGCAATAAACCTTTTTTCTCGGACGTTGAGCCTGAATATATAAGCTCAAGATATACACATAGTGTAACACTTAGAAGAATTACGGCGATTTCTGATTCTATTATGTAATGACTTTCCAAATTTAAGCATGCTCCTTACTGCATGAAAAATGTCGCAAAAATTTTAGTTTATTATGAGAAAATATGTTTATGAAAGTATAACACTTGCGCCCTAATTGCGATATTATTAGAAAATATGATAATTATTTGCCGGAAAATTTTCAATGATAAATAATTGCGGAAAAATACAAGTTTTACAGCTACATTTACAGCTACAAAAAAATTTATAATCAACACAGCTGCAATGAATGACAAATATTTTTTTAACGTATAAATATAATTTTCACGCAGCAATTTTTACACTCACACATAATAACAAAAATTTTCCATAGTTATAGCACCTGCACTCTAAATGTGATATTATTCAAGTCATGAATACTCAATCTCTAAGACAATTTATAACGACTACTGACAACGGAGTTGCGAACATAAAATCTTTATGCATTTGCGCATTTGGTGTAGTGTCATCGTTTTCTATGGGCTTGCTGGGAATTATAAGACTCGTTCAGGGATTCAAGAATTCTGCGGCGGCGTATTTAATTCTTTGTGCGCTGTCTCTTATTATGCTGATTTATGCGATAAAAAGTATTTCACGCGGCGAGTCTCAAAAAATTTCATGGCTCGAATATCCAGTAACTGCGGGAGGCTTTATATTTGGACTCACTGCATTATTCTTTATTGATGGAGGCACGGACGGAGGAGTCCCCGTTTTCTTTATTCTTGCTGTAGTTGCCACGCCCTGCATAATGGATTTTTCTGACGCTGTTATTATGTTGTGCCTAGAAATTACCGCTTATATTTCTAATACTATATTTGAACATATTTACCCCGGCACAATTAATTACGCTCTGACAGTGAGGGGCAGCACATTTGTTCCGATTCTTGTTGTAACTGGCGCGCTTGGTATATTATGCTTAATTTATACTTACTCATACAGAAATCAGCAGGTGAGACTCGATCATGCCATAAAAGAAGCTAACTCAGCAAACGAGGCTAAAAGCTCATTTCTTGATAACATGTCGCATGAAATAAGAACTCCCATGAATTCTATACTAGGCATGAACGAGATGATTTTACGCGAGGAAGACAGGCCGGAAATAAAAGAATATGCGCTTGTCATTCAACGGAGCGGGCGGGCATTGCTGGGAATAATTAACGACATTCTTGACTTCTCAAAATTGCAGGATAATAAAATGGAAATTTCGCCGGTGAGATATGATTTAAGCTCGTTAATAAATGACATGGTCAATATAGCCGCTGAACAGGCCAAGAAGAAATCTTTAAATTTCACGGTGAATGTCGATAAATCGATACCGCGAATTCTTGACGGCGACGAGTATCATATTAGGCAAGTCATGTTAAATTTACTCAACAACGCAATAAAATATACAGAACGCGGCGGAGTTACTATCACTATAGGATTTGAGACGATTGACACATATAATATTTTGCTTAAGTGCGCAGTAACTGACACGGGAATCGGAATCAAAGCCGAGAATATAGAATATATTTTTACACCGTTTGAGCATTTAGAGACATCAAGAAAATTCAGCGCGGACGGTTCCGGGCTTGGCCTGCCGATTGTGCAAAAATTGTTACAGCTAATGGGAAGCGAACTCAAAATTGAAAGCGTCTTTCACAAGGGATCTACTTTTTCATTTGATGTGCGTCAAAATGTTATCAAGTGGGAGCCCATAGGAGATTATGAACGGGCTTACTCAATGGCAACGACTCGGCAAAATGTGAAATTCACTCAATCATTCCAAGCACCCGGAGCAAGAGTCTTAGTTGTTGATGATGCTGATGTTAATTTGCTTGTATTCGCGAATTTGTTAAAGAAAACTAAAATCAAGATTGATACTGCTTCGAGCGGCGTAGAAATGTTACAGCTTGCAAGAATGAATAAATATAATATGATATTTCTTGATCACAGAATGCCCGGCATGGATGGTATAGAGGCCTTTCACAATTTGCGGAAAACTCCGGACGGCTTGAATTATAATACTCCTGTTGTTGCTTTAACTGCAAATGCTGTATTAGGCGCGAGACAATTATATATTGATGAGGGATTCAGCGATTATATTTCTAAACCTGTAGACACTGTGAGACTTGAGCAGATTTTGCTAGAATATTTACCGCCTGAATTAATTATCAAGGGCGACGCTATGACTCAGGACGAAATTATTAACGAGCCTGCGCAAGAAATAGAATCACAGCCGGAATCAGAATCCGAATCAGACTCGACTCCTTCACCTTATAAAAATATCCCCGGAATTGACTATAACGCGGCAGTAACTAATTGCGGGAGTGAAGATACATTTATTCAGGCACTGGAAATTTTTTATAATACTCTTGACAAGAAAGCCGATGACATAGAAAAATTTGAGCGCGAGAAGGACATCAAGAATTACACGGTGTTAGTTCATGCGTTGAAGAGTGCCGCTCGTTTAGTGGGAGCGTTGAATCTTTCAGCCGACGCAAAATATCTCGAAGAATGCGGCGACAAAAATGACATTCACGAAATCGAGACGAAGACTCCGGCGTTATTATCGCAATATCGTGGCTATAAAGAAGTACTCTCAAAAGTTTTCGGCAAAAATGAGCCTGATATGTCACTGCCTGAAATTTCTATAGAAGATTTACACGAAATGTATTCGCTTATAAAGGGATTTGCGGCAGATTTTGATCTTGATAATATTGACAAAATGATTGACGAGGCTAAAAATTTCCGTATACCCGAGTCCGAACGTGATAGATTCGAGCAGATAAAAGAATGCGTAACGGCTGCGGACTGGTCGACTCTTGAAAGTTTATTAGAATAATATATTATTTACGTGAAAGAAGGCAGAAAGATGAGCAAAATATTATTTATAACTGAAAAAATGAGCTTCATATCACAGGGAATTATTAATCATTTGAAGACTCAGGATTTCGAGGTTTTGACGGTTCATCCGGACGTTACAGCAATATCAAATTTTTTGAAAGAAGATAATTCTTCGAGCGTTGACGATGAGTCTTCAGTTGATCCCGAAGTTGCTGCATTATTAAGCGAAGAGGGCGGCGGGGACTCAGGATCTGACACAACAGAAGGAGCAAGCGCGCCAAAGTCTGACATACCGAGAATATTTATACTTTATTTGCAGGGTGAGGACAATTTAATGATTGATGTACTCGGCTATATTCGTGATTTAGTCGAGGACAGGGGGATAAGATTCTTTGTAATAGGGACTCAAGAAGAGCTTGATTTGATTATCGGCAAGAAAGCAGATTACGTTGCAGGAATGTATACGCGTCCTGTAGATCTTCAGGATTTAATAGCGCGTCTACAGAAAGAGGGCGAGGCAGTCGACAAGCTGAAAGAATTCAAGAGCATTCTAATAGTAGATGATGATGCTACGGCCCTGCGTTCAATGAAGAGTTTATTGTCAACACGCTATAAAATTTTAGTGGCAAATTCAGGAATGAACGCGATCACAATACTTGCAAAAAATAAAGTTGATTTAATCCTGCTTGATTTCGAGATGCCAATAGTGAACGGCCCGAAAGTTTTAGAGATGATTCGTTCTGATCCTAATACGGCAAATATTCCGGTGATGTTCTTAACGGCAAAGGGCGACAAACGCAGCATTATGGAAGTCTTGAGATTCAAGCCGGAAAAATATTTATTGAAGACTATGCTCCCGAAAGATATTCTTGACAGCATTGACGAATTTTTCAGAATGAGACGCTAACATAAAACACTCCTTTCTCAAACTAAAATAAGACTCCTGACCTGATTTAATAAGGCCGGGAGTTTTATTTTTACGCATAACCGAGTCGCTTTAAAGCAAGATTATTTTTCCGCCATCCCGGAATAACTTTCACCCATAAATCAAGAAATACAGGCAGCCCCGTTATCTGTTCGAGTGAATTTCTTGACGACTCGCCTATTTTCTTAATCA